>JAEEJT010000118.1 GCA_016282055.1 Bacilli bacterium | reverse complement strand
TAACTTTAAAAGTTAACAAAATGGAAAGTAAATAACCGAGTAATCGGTTTTTTTAGTATATTTCTTTTAAAACTACATAAAATAATATTGACAATATATTGAAAATATATTGACATAATAATAAATATATGTTACTATCAATTAGAGATTGGAGATGATAATATGGCTAATATTAGTAATGCAATTAATATGAGTTTCAGAGTTGATAAAGATTTAAAAAAACAAGCAGATGAATTATTTAAAAACTTAGGTATGAACACCAGTGTTGCTCTAAACATGTTTTTAACTCAAAGTGTTAGAGAACAAAGTATTCCTTTTATTCCATCGATGGAAGTACCAAATGCAAAATTAATAAGTGCTATTGAAGAAGTTGAAGCAATTGAATCAGGAAAAATTAAAACTAAAAAATATAAATCTTTTGAAGAAGCTTTGGAGGATATTGATTAATGAAATATGACATTATCCTAACGTCTGCCTTTAAAAAAGAATTAAAAAATATTAAAAAACGAAACAAAGATTTAGCAAAGCTTACAGAAATAGTAAACAAATTAGCTAATGATGAAGAATTAGATGTTAAATATAGAGATCACGCATTAGCAAATAATTTAAGGTTTAAAGATTGTAGAGAATGCCATATAGAACCAGATTGGTTACTTGTTTATAAAAAGAATACTACTGAACTAATTTTATTCTTAATTGAAACAGGTAGCCATAGTGATTTATTTTAAATAATAACCGAGTAATCGGTTTTTTTATTAAAAAAAGAAAGTTAAAACATTAAACTTTCTTTTTGTTTAGCCTAAAAGTAACTAATCAAAATAACCACAAACGGCCCCATCATAATGAATTTCACAACCCAAAGCATCATAAATATTTTCCACATAACCATTATCATTAGCCATTACACTAAGATCAGTAGCATCACAATCACAAACGTGATCATCAGAATAACAATAACTACTTCCAAAAGCACTTAACAATACATCTACATTATCTGAATATGCCACTCCACCATCAGCACCTTTCAAATAATATATTCCAGTCGTCATTCCAGGATTGACTGATGCGATAGATGGGGTTACTTCAAATCCTACATAAATTTCAGATATCACCCCATTTGTTAATGAATATCTTAAGAAGTACGGTTTCGCTTCCCCATAGCCTTTCTCAGTTATCCAACCATTCATAGCTGATGACGCTGTTGAATATGTTACCATATTGTTTGGAATAGCATCTCCAATATTTAATCTTTCTACACTTGATACTGTATATACATAATTTCCACCACTAGATCCATCAAGAACACCAGTTACACCTGTAGCGTTACTACCTGTAGTAACATTAACTCCCGCTTTAAATATACCTCCTTGTTCAGTATTTTGGGTAGTACCAGTTTCTTGTAACCATACAAGGATGGTATAAGTAACACTCTCACCTGTTCCAAGGTTAGTTGATAATCCAGACATACTTATTGGACTAGTACTATTTTGAGTTAACTTAGTTGCTGGATGACCTAAAGTTGCATTACTAGCAGCTGTCTGTGGAATTAAAGTAAAGTTATTTCCACTTCCAGTACTTCCAGTAGCTACCACATAATTAGCACTAGCAATACTCGTATTAAAAGCAGCAAAATACATATTATCAAAAGTATTTTCACTTGGTACAAAACTAACATAGATAGTCTGTGCTACGCTGGCAGTATTAGTTACTATAAATTCATAGATACTACAAATTTGGTTACCAAGATCATCTAAGCAACTATGTTCTCCACTAGCAGCTATTCCAGGATATCTTGAAAAGTATGGGCTTTCTGAAGATACCGGTACTAAATTCGTAGCTATTTTACTATGTGAACTAACAAATCCTAAATTAGATAAAGTTGTCGCATTTGCTGTTACCGCATTATTAGCACTGCCACCTGATGCACTAAAGAACGCAAATGTTGCTCCCATAATAGCAATTATTAATGTAGCTACAACTATAACTCCTAATAAAACTTTTTTATTATTATCTTTCATCTTATCACCTACATTAAAATTATAACCTATAAATTAATAATTAGTTTACTAAATGTTATATATTAAAAAAAATACGTCAAATTTATGTCATATTTCATCAAATTAGAAGTAAAATATATTTTTTCTTTGTATATAAATAATGAAAGGATATAATTATGAATTATTATGATGAGATTAAAAATAAACTAATTGATGTAGAAGTATATAATACTGTTAAAGACTATAGTAAGAATAAATATGAATTAGAAAAATATTATGAAGTTGGTAAATTATTAATTGAGGCTCAAGGTGGTGAAACACGTGCTAAATATGGTGACGGCTTAATTAAAGAATATTCCAAGAGATTAACTATAGAATTAGACAAAAAGTATAATATAACAACTCTTAAAAGAATAAGACAATTTTATTTGTTAATTGAAAAAGGTGCCGCAATGCGGCACCAATTATCATGGACACACTATAGGGAATTATTGGTGTTAAATGATGTTAATATCATTAACTATTATATAAATGTTACAATTTCTTTAAATTTATCTTACCGAAAATTACACGATAAAATTAAGTCTAACGAGTATGAAAGATTAGATGATAATACTAGAT
>JAEEJT010000117.1 GCA_016282055.1 Bacilli bacterium | reverse complement strand
TCAAACTATGCCACATGTACAAGAGATTATTCAATATGGTTTAGTATTAGAAGATATGGATGGAAATATTATCCTTGAAGATAGTAGTTTAGTTAGACCTAATAAATTATATAATCTTAATGCAAGAACTTTAAAATTCTTATCAAGAAAAAAACATGATTTTGATAATGCTGTTTACTATAAGGATTTTTATAATTTGCTTAAAAATATAGTAAGTAAGTATAATCCTAAAATATATGTTTGGGGAAGAAATGATATTTTAACAATTGAAGAATCATTTAAAGTTAATAAAGTAAAACCTATTGATTGTAGAAGTAATCATATTAACTTAATGGCTCTTATTAAAAACTATTATAATTTAAAAGATGAAATGGGTCTTTTTCAAACATATGAAGAGATGAGTAAACAAACTTATCAAGAACAGATGCATGATGCTTTAGAAGATGCATTAATCGAAAGAGAAATATTTCAAATGTTTAAACTTAAAATTAATCAAGAAAAGTAAAAAAATAAGTTATTATCGTAATGATAATAACTTTTTTGTTTTTTACTCTCTATTTTGAGATTTTAGATACCAAATTTAGCCTCTAATGTATTTGTTTTTATAATTCTTATAATTTAACATAGATTTAGTAGAGCCTAAATATTAGGATAGTTTTTTAAAGACATATATATTAAAATCAATTTGACACTCTAAATTATTGATATTTATATTTTCTATATCTTCTTTTTTAGTTGTATAGTAATAAGGTGTCATTTTAATTAGATTTAATATATCTGATTTATCACATTTTATTTTATAAGATAAATTATCTTTTTTTAACAATATAAAGTTTTTAAATTCTAATATATCATCGTTGTTTAATCTTGTATTTTTGTATAGTAATTCCTTTATGTCAATTAAATGATTTATACCAGGTAATACAATTATTAATAAACCATCATTTACTAGTATTCTATAATCTTCATTTACAAAATATGGACTAAATATATGAATTGTTGCATCGATAGTATTATCTTCAAGCATTATATTATTACTTGATGAAACAAAATACGTTGATATTTTATCATGTTTAGAAGCATATTTTATAGCATCTTTTGATATATCAAAACCATATACATTAAAACTATTTTTAAATATATTAGAATAGTATCCAATACCACAACCACAATCACATATAGTCTTAATATTATTCTTATTTAAGATATCTACAATTTTATTAGCTAGTGGTTTATAAAAGTCTTTAGATAGAAAATTTATTCTACCATCAATTAGATCTTTATTATCTCCACTATTGGTTTTAGACAAAAGAAGGTTAACATAACCTTCTTTACTTATATCATATGAGTGATTATTACAACACTTATATGTATTATTTACTTTTTGTAATTTTTCTTTACATTTTGGACAAATCATATTAACAATACATTATAATAGGAATTATAATTGGCTTTCTACTAGTTTTGTTTGCTATAAATATAGACATTTCATTTATAATGTGGAAATATCTAATAGATGCATCATGTTGACCTAAAACACCTTTTTTAGGTGAAGTATTAAATACATACTCACTATGTGATTTTATTGATTTCATAATTGTTTCTGTATTTTTCATATAGATAAAGCCACGTGTTATAACATTTGGTGGTTGAATTAAATCACCATTTTTATTAAGTGAATATATTATGGCAACAAGTCCATCATCACTTAATACTCTTCTTTCTTTTATAACATTAGAATCTATTAATAGATTATTTTCATCAATGAATAAATCTCCTTTAGGAACAGCATATAATGAAAATACTTTATCTTTAGAAAATGTTAATACTTGTCCGTTTTGAAGTAAATAACAGTTTTCTTTCTTTACTCCAGTTTGAATAGCAAGTTCAATATGTCTTTTTTGCATTGAATATTCACCATGAACAGGAATAAAATATTGAGGTTTACATAATGATAACATCATTTGAAGCTCTGTTTCAGATGCATGACCTGAAGTATGTGTATCTGTTAATGGTGAATTAACAATTACTTCAGCTCCTTGTTTATATAAATTATTTATAGTTCTGTTAATTCCTTCTTGGTTTCCAGGAATAGCACTAGATGAGAATATAATGGTATCTCCTTTATGGATAGATATTTGTCTATGTTGTCCACTAGCAATTCTACTTAGCGCAGCAAGAGGTTCACCTTGAGAACCTGTTGATATAATAGTAATCTTATTATCTGGTAGATATTGTAAGTCAGATGCCTTTATAAAAGCAGACTCTGGAGCAGTAATATAACCATTTTTTAATGCTATCTTTATTGTTTTTTCCATGCTTCTACCAAAGACAATTATATGTCTACCATTTTCAATACTTGCTTCTATTATTTGTTGTACCCTATATACATTAGACGCAAATGTTGAGATAATAATACGACCTTTTATATTTTTAAATATATTCTTTATACTTTCGCTAATCTTTTTTTCAGAAACAGAAAATTTTGTAACAAGAGCATTAGTACTATCACTAAGAAGAGCAAGTACTCCTTCATCAGCATATCTTGTTATCTTACTAAAGTCTGTATGATTAGCGAGTGGAGTAAAATCAAACTTAAAGTCTCCAGTATGGATTATATTACCAAGTTCTGTTTTTAAACAAATTCCATATGAATCAGGAATCGAATGATTTGTTTGAAAAAACTCTACTTTGAAATGTTTATATGTAAAAACAGAATCTTTATTATATTCTTTAAGATTGATACTTATATTGTTAAACTCTGATAATTTAATTTTAATTAAATCAATTGCAATGCCACTAGCATAAACAACAGGTATATTTATATTTGAAACTAAGTGTGGTATACCACCAATATGATCTTCATGACCATGTGTAATAAATAATGCCTTAATTTTTTGTTCATTTAATTTCAAATATTTTAAATCTGGAACTATATAATCAACTCCAAATGATGAATCGGGAAACATTATACCAGAATCGATTATTATAATTTCATCTTCACATTCAAAACAATACATGTTTTTACCAACTTCACCTAAACCACCAAGAGCATAGATTTTTATATTTGAATCATTAAAAGATTCAATTATTGGCAATTGTTTTTTATAATAAGCCATAATATTCTCCTATTTAATTAATATTTTTATTGAAAAAGATTTTATTTTAATGATCTTTAAATACAATTATATTATATTACTTTATTTAAAATAAATAAAGTATAAAATAAGAAAAATGTTTTCATAAATTATATATAAATTCTTTAAAAATGTTCATATTTATAATATAATAATATTATGAAAACAATGATTATTAATATGTCCTTATTTTTTGTTATTTTAATAATATGTTATTATTACTTTTATTCTTTTTTTAAAAAGAATAAAAGTAGAACATATATTATTAAGATAGTATTATCTAGTTTATTCGTTATAATTGGTATTAATTCTTTTATTAATTCAGAGTTTAATACAATAAAGTTATTATTATTTATTGGTGTATTATTATGTCTTATAGGAGATATATTACTTGGATTAAGATTTATATTTTATAATCATAAAATAAAGTTTTTATTTTTAGGTATGATATCTTTCTTTTGTTCACATATAATGTATGCAATAAGTTTCTTTTTATTATCAGAAACTAAAGCAGGTATATTATTACTTTCAATTGTTTTATTATATAGTATAAGTTTGGCAATATTGAAATATACTAATGTTAAATTTGGAAAATTACTTGTTCCTTGTTTAATATATATGTTAACAGCAACATCTATTTTTTCTTTAGCTATTCTTACTTTAATTAATAACTATAGTAATGGTATATTATTGTTATTTATTGGTGTTGTATCTTTTGTAATATCTGATATATTCTTAGCTTATTCTATGTTTAATAGTGATTGTGAAAATATTAAAATAATTAAGTTTATATCAATATATTCATATTTTCCTGCTATAGCTATAATTGCTCAAGCAATATATTTTATTTAAAAAAGCACTAATGAATTCATTAGTGCTTATATTTTAATTAAATTTAACTGGTGTTGAGTTTTCAGGTATATAAAACGGATTTTGTTTGTTTATTCTATCATAGAATAATATGCCACTTAAGTGATCATATTCATGTTGGAATATAACAGCTATATAACCTTTTAGACTTAATGTTGTTTCTGTTAATTTATTGTTATAAGGATCATATAACATACATTTTGCTTTTAATCGTTTTGATCTATGTACATATCCTTTATGAGTTGATTCAACTGATAAGCATCCTTCTCCACATTCTAGATATGTTTGTTCAACAGATGTTGAGATAATTTTAGGATTAACGATGCAATATTCATGTAAGTTTCCCTTTTCATCATATGATAAAATACAAAACATTCTTTTTAGTACTCCGATTTGTGGGGCAGCAATGCCAACGCCTGGACGAATGTTATTGTTTTTTACAAATTCATCATCGTATCCATTAACAAGATAATCATGCATCTCATTTATTTGTTTTATTGTTTCTTCATCTAAAGGTACTGTAACATCATTACATTTTTCTCGTAATAGTTTTTCAGTATCTTTAATAATATCATTGTATAATAACATATTAAAACCTCTTTAAATTATAATAGCAAAAAACCATTAAAAAATCAAGTTTTTATGATATAATAATAATGGTGATATATATGAAAGAAAAAGAAAATAGTTATATTATTGATTATGATATGTTTTCAACAATTGAGATTGTTAAAATCATTGAGTTTTTTAGATTAATAGAAGATATGAAGTATAAAAATATTTCTAAAAAGAATCTAGTTTTAAAATATAGAGAGTATCAAAATATATTAAATAATAAAGCGCTAGAAAAAAAATATGATAGGATGCTTAAAGACCAAACAGGTATTTCAATATATGAGGTCATGAAGCCACTTATAAATAATGAGAATAGATAAGTATATTAGAGTTAGTCAAAATATTACAAGAAATGATGCACGTCAAATAATTAAAAAGAAGCGTGTTAGAATTAATGATACTATTGTTACTGATAATAGTATGTATGTATTAGATAATGATAAAGTATATCTTGATGATAAAGAAATCATCTATAAAGAATTCTATTATCTTATGCTTAATAAACCAAAAGGGTATGTTTGTGCTAAGGAAGATAAATTAAATAAAATATTAATTGACTTAATAAGTGATGAATATAATAAAGAAGAAATGATTATTGTTGGAAGACTTGATATTGATACAACTGGTTTAATATTTATTACTAATGATGGTCCTTTAACTCATAAACTTACTAGTCCAAAGTTTGATTTATGCAAAAAGTATTTTGTTGAAACAGATTGTGCTTTTTCAAGTGATGATATAAAAGCATTTGAAGAAGGGGTTACTATTTTTGAAACTATTGATACACCTTATAAATGTAAAAAAGCAAATCTTGAGATTTGTAGTAATCCAAATAATGCATATATTACTATAACTGAAGGTAAGTACCATCAAGTTAAAAAGATGTGTAAAAGTTGCGGCCATGATGTTTTAAATTTAAAAAGAGTAAGTGTTGATGGTGTTAATCTTGATCCTTTATTAAAAGAAGGAGAATATAGAGAATTAACTGAAGAAGAATTAAATATATTAAAAAAATAGATAAAATCTATTTATATTTACATCATATTATTTCTATAAGAATAATGATTAATGATTAATTAATTTATAATTTAGATGAATTGTAAGTATTACTACTTACAATTCTTTAATATATATTTGTTTTTTAGGAGGTATTTATTATGAAAAAAATTAATTTAATTTTTAAAATTCTTTTTTGTTTTCTTATTATTAATTTATTAGGATGCAAAAAAGATAATACATTAGAAACCCCTAAAAATTGTTATATTGATAATTATGAAATATTGCATTGGGATAAAGTTCCTTATGCAACAAATTATAGGATTTCAATGAGTTATGGTGATGATATTAGTGAGTTTACAACAACGAAAAATGAGTTTGATATATTTTATGAAACAACTGAAGTAGGAGAGTATACTTTTTTAATTTCAGCTTATACATCTGATAATAAGTATTATGAATCTGAGTATTCTAAAGAATTAAAATTTAATATTAATTCTTATAATGATTGTTTTAAAATAGATGATTCAAGGATAAGTTTTGTAAATACTAATAAAATAACTGGAAAATTAATTATACCTGAATATTTTAATAACCAAATTGTTGAATATGTCTATTTTGAATCTGATATGAAAGTATCTAGTATTTATATGTCTGATTCTATAACTCACATTAAACCTTTAGAAAATGCTTCAAATTTAACTAGAATTAAATTATCAGAAAATTTAACTGGAAGTGAGACTAAATTATTTAGTAACTGTCCTTTGTTAAAAGAAGTTATAATTCCTGATAATTTTGAAACGCTTGGCAATGATTTTTTTAATAATGATATAAACTTGGAAAAAGTTATTATTGGTAAAGGTGTAAAAAAGATTTCTGGAAATGTTTTTTCTGGTTGTTTTAATTTAAAAGATGTTATTATTGATAAAGATAATACATATATATATTATGATAAAGGATTATTTATAAATAAATCTAATGATTATATAATTTGTGCAACTGAAGAGTTTGAATTTAATTGTTATGTTAAAGGTATTAATAGTAATGCTTTTAATGGATTACACATTAAAGAAATTATTATACCAGATAATGTCTTAACAATTAAACAAGGAGCATTTAGCAATTTACCGTTATTAGAAAAAATTGACTTTGGATTGGGAATCGATGAATTGGATAATGTTATTACACATTGTCCAAATTTAGAAGAAGTTATTTTATCAAAAAACATTAAAAATATATCTAATGGCACATTTGGTTATAATAGTAATCTTAAAAAAATTACTTTTAATGAAGAGAATGATTATTATTCTTTTAATAATGGTTGTTTAATTGATAAGAGAACTAATTTATTGGTTAGATTACTTGGTGATTTTATAATTCCTGATGATATAACTGTCATATCTGAAGGTGTTGGTGTGGGATATTATAATGATAAATTGATTATTCCTAATCATATTCAAAAAATCGAACAAAAAAGTTTTTCAAATTCTTCATTTGATGAATTAATATTGGGAGATAGTGTTAAAGAGATTTGCAATTATGCCTTTTCGTGTAATTATAGTTTAAAAAAAGTTAAATTAAATGATGGTTTAGAGATAATTGGTAGTTCGGCTTTTGCATCTTGTTATAATGTGAATGGAATCACTATTCCAAAAAGCGTGAAAACTATAAAAGGAAATGCTTTTAGTGAGTGTTATACTTCGATAATTTTGTATAATACAGTAGAAACAATAGAATTACTTAAAATGGGAAATGAAATTATTGGTGATCCTTTTACAGGTTGCTGTGTATATTATGAAGGTGATTATCAAGTAGGTTTTCTTGTTGGCGATTATGCTAGATTTTATGATTGTGTTATAACTAATGGTTATTTGGTTTCATGGACATATAAAGTTTCATCGACATATAAAGGAATAGATAAAAAAGGCCTTCCAAATTGTGCATTTAGTGATAATTTCGATACTGATAAGAATAATTTTATTCCTGAAATACCTTATAGAGAAGGATATGAATTATTAGGCTTTTCATATTCTGCAGATAGTGATATTCCAGATACATATGTTAAGTCTATTGTTAAAGAGCAAAAAGATTTTTTTGGATCAATTACCAAAGAATTTCATTATGTTTTAACTAAAGATTTGTTAAGTTCTTTAGAAGCAGGCACTACATTATATTGCGTATGGAAAAAGATTGATTAAATATAAATGTGTTAAGTAAAAAATAGATAAATTTTGTGTTGACAATATTTCCTACTTCACATATAATGAAGGTGGAGGATATAAAATGATTAGAAAAAAATTCATTCTTTTTGTTAACATGTTTTTATTAATGTTAATTTCTCTTTTTAGTTTTAGCCTTAATACAAAGGCTTCAAGTCATTCTGATGTTTATTATTTTACTTTGCGTCTTAATGCTGAAAATAATAATGATGCATACTATAGAACTGAGTTTGAAGAACATATTTATTATGATGAATTGATTTGTGATATGGCATATGATTTAAGTTTAAATTATGCTTCTGAATTTGTTGAATATAATGCGTTCTTAGATGGTCGTTATAGTATGGAAAATTATATATTGTATGATACATATGTAATTGTTAATATTCCTACTAGAATGCTTCCAAATACTAGTTCTATGGAATTTCTAGATGGTTTATGCTCTTGGTTTTCTTTGTTAAAAAATAATGGATGCACAATAATGTTTATTGATGGAACATATGAAAGTTTATATTGCACTTATAGCGAATTTTTAGATTATGTTGACTTTCATATTGATACGGATGTTTTTGTTTTGTTATTGGAAAATTATATGGATATTACATATAATTATATTAGTTCTAATATAGGGTATTTAAATCATTTTAATTACTATTTTGACTATAATACTACTTCAATTATTTTTCAAGAACATCTTTTAGAATATGTGTTATTACCTATATTTGTTAGACAAATGGGATTTCATAACCCATTTCTTATAAACCCTTTTTTAATGAATTTCCATTCAGATATTGTCTTTACTTTTGACGAGAATTCATACCTTGATTATTCATTAGCTGCAAATTGTCGAAATTTTATTATTAATTGTGATAATGATGCAACGACAATGAATATGTTATGGAACAGCGATATATATTATGAATGGATGAATTTTGTCATGGCTACGAACTGTAGAATATCTCTTACTTATGGTGTGAATGATGATGTTTACGATGAATTTTATTATAACTATGGATTTGAGCCTTTAATGGATTATAATATTAATGGAGAAGTGATCGAAAATAATTATTATAATCGTTCAAAAATGCCATCTATTGATGAAATGATTTTTACATTTTTATCTGTGGATGAAATTGCAATTTATGATAATTGGGAAGGAAGGGCTTCAATAACACATATAATGTTAAGTGAGACACTTGGATTGCAAAGTTTTATTTACGAGAGTAATGGAGATGGTGACGGAATTTTTCCTTCATTGTTTAATACGTCTGGTTTTGATATCCATAGATTTGAGGATTACTTTGAATTTTTAGAGGATACAAGATCGTAAGTTATTATACTTACAATCTTGTCTTATATGTTGGATAGTTTGGGAGATTTTTATGAAAAGAATACGATTAATTTTATATGCTTTATTTATAATTATATGTTTTATTGCTTTTGGTTGTGAAAAAAATAATACATTAGGTATTCCAACAAATTGCTTTATTGATAATTATGAAATATTGCATTGGGATAAAGTTCCTTATGCAACAAATTATAGAGTCACTATGAGATGTTCTAATGAAACTTTTGAATATACAACTAAAACTAATGAATTAGATATTTTTAATATTACTGATAAAGTAGGTAAGTACATATTTAATATATCTGCATATACATATGATAATTCAATAATTGAATCTTCTTATTCTAAAGATATAATATTTAATATTAATTCATATGATGAATATTTTAGTGTTAGTCATAATATTCTTTTTTTTAATAAAATAAATTTGATACAAGGAAAACTTATAATACCTGAAACTATTAACGATATTGATATTGAAAAAATAAACTTTCAATCTAATATGGTAATAACCAGTGTTATAATTCCCGATGGCGTGAATAGTATTCAACCATTAGAAAATGCAGAAAAATTAACTAGAGTAAAATTACCATATAATTTAGAAGTCTGCGGGAATCAAATGTTTAAAAATTGCCCATTGATTAAAGAAATTTATTTACCTAATAACGTAAAAAAAATTGGAACTGAATGCTTTTTTAATAATTGTAGTTTAGAAAAAATTGTTATAGGTGAAAATGTAAATCATATTTCTGATAGTGCTTTTTCAGGTTGTTTTAATTTAAAAGAAGTTAATATTAGTAATAATAATTATTTATATTATGATAATGGGTTATTTATTAATAAAGATAATAATTATATAATGAGTGCAACTGAATACTTTAAATTTAATGATTATGTAAAAGGCATATATAGAGGTGCTTTTAATTGTTTGCATGTTGATGAGATTATAATTCCAGATAACATTGTATATATTGAAAATCAAGCTTTTAATAATTTACCATATTTAAAAAGAATAGATTTTGGCAATGGTGTGACAATATTAGATAATGTTATTACAAATTGCCCTTTACTTGAAGAGGTAATAATTTCAGAAAATATTTCGAATATCACAAATGGTACATTTGGGTTTAATCCTGTTCTTTCAACAATTTCAATTTCTAAAGGGAATGAATATTATTCGTATAATAATGGATGTTTAATTGATAAAAGAACTAATTTATTAGTTAGATTACTTGGTGATTTTGTGATACCAGAAGATATTAAAGTTATATCTCAATATGTAGGTATCGGTTATTGTAATGATAAATTAATTATTCCAAATCATATTGAAAAAATTGAACAATTTGCATTTTCAGAATCACTATATGAAAAATTAATTTTAGGTGATAACGTTAAAGAGATAAATCGAGGTGCATTTAGCGGGAATAGGAATTTAAAAAAAATAAGATTAAATGAAGGATTAGAGATTATTGGTTCATCCGCATTTTCTAATTGTTATTATATTGAAGGTGTAACAATACCACGAAGTGTAAAAGAAATAGAATCTAATGCATTTATAAGATGTTTTACTTCTATTATTTTATATGACACTATAGAAAAAGTTGAAAAAGATGCTTTTTTAGGATGCTGTTTATATTATGAAGGAGAATATTCATCAAAAATAAAGGGATCATTTGCTATATTTACCGATTGCACTATTAATAATGGTTATTTAGTTTCTTGGACATATAAAGTGAATGATAAATATGGAACTCCTAATGCTTTTTTTTCAATAGATACTGATAAATATAACAATAATTTCCCTGAGATTCCTTACAGAGAAGGATATAAATTTTTGGGTTTTTCATATTCTAAAGATAGTATTATTCCAGATATATGTGTTGAAAAATTTGAAAAAAAATATTTTGTAGGCACTGATATTGAAAAAATTTGTTATTATGTAATAACAAGTGATTTATTAAAAACTTTAGAATCTGGTACTACATTATATTGTGTATGGAAAAAGATTGATTAAATATAAAGGTGTTAAGTAAAAATACTTGACATCTTTTTTTATTTATGGTATAATAACAACGATTTAAATATATGGAGGTATATTATGGTTAAAATTAGATTACAAAGATGTGGCGCTAAAGGTCGTCCTTACTATCGTATTGTAGCTAGTGAATCAACATCACCTCGTGATGGTAAATTCATTGAAGTTATTGGTTTATATCATCCAATCGAAAAAGAAAATTTATTAAAGATTGATGAAGAAAAAGCAATGAAATGGTTACAAAATGGTGCTCAACCAACAGATACAGTTAAATCTTTATTTACTAAATTAGGAATTAACGAAAAGTTCTGTGCTTTAAAAAAAGAAGCAAAAAACGCTAAATAATTAAAGAAGGTTTAAAATTATGAATAGCATCGACTATGAAAAATTCCTTACTGATTTAGTAAAACCTTTAGTTGTTTACCCTGATGAATTAGTTGTAAAAGTATTCGATGATGGGGATGAGAATGACACTATTGTTGCACAAATAATGGTTAATGAAGAAGATAAGGGTAGAGTTATTGGAAAGAACGGTCGTGTTATTAACGCCATTAAGACTATAGCTTTTGCTACTACTTCTAGATCTGGAAAGAAAATCGAAATCACAGTTGATTCATTTTAGAAAGGAGCTTTATAGCTCCTTTTTGTTTACTATAATGCTTTAAAGTGTTATAATTATTATATGAATATAATATTTTTTATATCAAAACTATTAAGAAAGGGAAGAAAAATTATTTTAATTTATATATAATTTTTAATAATTGATTTGTTTTTATGGATAATAAAAGAATAAAATTAATTTTCCCTAATATTTCTAGCGGTATATGGAAAAGAATTGTTGTTAACTTTGAAAAGAATTTTTCTTTAGATGATTTTGTTGTAAAAAATCAAGAATCAATAATAATAATAAAAGAAGATAAATTTGATGAAGCTAAAAAGATTATTAAAAGTATTGATACTAATATTGGTTTTATAACTGAAGATATTAAAGAAAAGTATAGATATGTTTTTTATTTAAAGAATCTTGATTGTGCTAATTGTGGTGCTAAAGTCGAAAGATTATGTAAAAGAAATATTAATTGTGATTTTGTTGTTGTTGATTTTGCGACATTAAAGATTATTATTGAATCTAGTGTTAAATATGATAGTTTTGATTTAAGAATGAAGATTCAAGAAAATGCTGAAGTTGTTGATCCTAGAATTGAAGTAAAAGAACAACTTGTTAAAGAAACAACACAAGAAACAACATATAAGATTTCTAAAAAGAAGAAAATTGAGTTTAGTATTGGTATTTGTGTATTTTTATTTATTTTTATTTTAAAGAATATTTTAAAGTTTGGATTTAAAATAGATAATCCAATATTATATATAGTTATTTATATTGGTTATGTACCATCATATATATTACTTGCAAAAGATATTTTATATACAGCGTATAAGAATTTATTAGGTGGAAGAATATTTGATGAGAATTTCTTGATGGCTTTAGCTACCCTTGTTGCATTACTGATTGGTTTATATGATGAGGCATTATTTGTTATTATATTTTATTCAATTGGTGATTTCTTTCAACAATATGCTGTTAATTATTCTAGAAAGTCTATTGCTGGATTAATTAATATCAAACCTAGTAAGGCTACAATTGAAATTGATGGTATTAAAAAGGATGTTAATCCTGAAAGTGTAGTTGTTGGGGATGTGTTGTTTTTAAGTGTTGGTGATAGAGTTCCTCTTGATGGAATAATTATTGCTGGTAGTGCTACTGTTGATGATAAAGCATTAACTGGGGAGTCATTAACAAAATCTTTAACAATTAATGATGAAATATATAGTGGTAGTATTATAATTGATGGTACTATTAAAGTTAGTGTAACTAGTACGTATGAAAATTCTATGGTTGTTAAGATTTTAGATATGGTAGAAAATGCCTCATCTTTAAAAGCTAAAAGTGAGAATTTTATATCTAAATTTGCTAAGTATTATACACCTACTATTGTTATATTAGCGCTTATTATTGCTATTACTTTACCTTTTATTGGCAGAAATTATGATTTAACTTGGAGTGGTGGATTTAAACCAGCAATGCGTGTTGCTATGATTTTTATGGTTATAAGTTGTCCATGTGCATTAGTTATTTCTATTCCTTTAGGTTTCTTTGGTGGAATTGGGGCTACTAGTCAAAATGGTATACTTGTTAAAGGTAGTAATTATATTGAGAGTTTAAGTAAAGCTGATATATTTATTTTTGATAAAACTGGTACTTTAACTAAAGGTAATTTTATTGTTGATAAAGTTGTTTCAACATCTGATTATAGTGAAGAAGATATATTACGTTATGCTGCTTATGCTGAGGTTTATTCAAATCATGTTATTGCTATGAGTTTAAAGAAGGCTTATGGTAAGTTAATTGATACAAGTGTTGTTGAAAGTGTAGCTATTTCCGACAAACGTGGTATTGTTTCAATTGTTGAAGGAAAAGAAGTTATTATTGGTAGAAGTAGTTTTATTGAAAACTTTAAGATTAAAGTAAATCATGTTCATAATAATGATTTATGTGTTGTAATTGATAAAAAAATTGCTGGATATTTAATTATTAAAGATGAAATTAGAGATGAAACTAAGACTGTAATTAATTATCTAAAGCAAATTGGAGCTAAAAAGATTATCATGTTTACTGGTGATAGTGATATGGTTGCAAGTCAAGTTTCTAATGAACTTGCATTAACTGAATACTATAGTGATATGATGCCTCAAGATAAAGTAAATGCATTACTTGAGATTAAGAAAAATAATCCTAATTCAACGATTTGTTTTATTGGTGATGGTATTAATGATGCTCCAGTTATTTCAACAAGTGATATTGGTATTGCTATTGGTGGTATTGGAAATGATGCAACAATGCAAATTGCTGATATTGTACTTGCAAATGATGATTTGAAAAAATTAATAATTGCTATTAAGATTGCTTTAAAGACTAAACGTGTAGTTATAGAGAATATTATATTTTGTTTAATTATTAAGTTATTCTTCTTAATATTATCGCCATTAAATTTAAGTCAAGTTTTTAATATTCTTTTAGTTTATGGTGCTATATTAAGTGATGTTGGTGTATCATTAATTGCAATATTAAATTCATTAAGAGTTTTAAAGGTTGATAAGAAATGAAATATGCATTAGTTGGTAAAATAGTGAATAGTTTTGGTATTCGTGGTGAAATGAAAGTAACTATTGAAACAGATAACTTACATAGATTTGATAAGGGTAATACTTTATATATTGGTGAAGAACATGAAAAAGTAGTTGTATCTTCATCTAGAATTCATAAAGGATGTTGTTTATTAACTATTAATGAGTCATTTGATATTAATAGTATCTTAAATTATATTAATAAGAATCTATACGTTGATTTAGACGAAGTAAGAAAACCTGGTGAAATATACTTTGATGATTTAATCGATTGTATGGTATATGATAATGATATTCTTATTGGTAAAGTTATAGATATCTTAGAGGTACCTCAAGGATCTTTACTACAAATTGAAAAAAATAATAAAGAAATTAGTTTAGTTCCTAATAGAAAAGAGTTTATTAATAGTATTGATATTGAGAATAAAAAGATAGTTTTAAATGTTATAGAAGGTTTATTATGATAATAGATATATTAACTTTATTTAAAGATGCTATTACGCCTTATTTAAATAGTTCAATTATCAAAAGAGCGATTGAATCAGGTAGTGTTACTATTAATGTAATTGATTATCGTGAATATAGTACTAAAGCTAATAAAAGAGTTGATGATTATTCTTATGGTGGCGGTGCCGGTATGATAATTGAAGCTACACCTGTAATAAATTGTCTAAAAGATATACCTGATATTGAAAATGCATATAAGATTATAACAAGTCCAATTGGAAAAACATATAATGAGAAGAAAGCAAAGAAACTAGCTAAGCTTGATCATATAGTAATTGTATGTGGTCATTATGAAGGTATTGATTTTAGAATTAATGATTATATGGATGAAGCTATTAGTATTGGCGATTATATATTAACTGGAGGAGAGATCGCAAGTCTTGCTATTGTTGATAGTGTAGTTAGATTACTCCCTAATGTTATTAGTAAAGATAGTATTGACGTTGAAAGCTTTGATGATAATCTACTTGAATATCCACAATATACTCGCCCTGTTGAATTTGATGGTAAAAAAGTACCAGATGTTTTAATAAGTGGTAATCATGAGAATATTCGTAAGTGGAGAAGATATAAGTCATTAGAACTTACTTATTTATATCGTAAAGATTTACTAAGAAAAGCTAAACTAACAAGTGAAGATATGAAAATGTTAGAGGATATTAAAAATGAAAATAAATAAAGTTATTATTTTAATTGTTTTTGTTTTGATATCTATAATGTTTGTATCTTGTAAAAAAAGTGCTTCTAAGATAAAGGATGTTAATGAGTTTGATGGTTTATTTCAAGATGCATTAAAATATGATATTAGAAGTAATGATGAGTGTGAAATAGGCCATATAAAGGGATTCTTATGTATGGGTGGAGAAGGACTTGATAGTGTTTGTGACACTATAAGTACTATAATAAAAGATAAAAAAAGAGTAATTATTTTAATGGGAACTGAAGATGATTGTTTATATGTCTTTAATTATTTAGGCAAAAAAGGCTATAAACATATGTACTACTTCGAAGGTGGCTATGAAAATTATGTTAGCTTGAAAGGTGATGGTTTCACACCTGAAGTAGGATGTGACTGTTAAAAGAAAGGAGTTTTGCTATGAAAAGAATAACAATGATTATTTTACTTGTATTTTGTTCTATGTGTTTATTTGCTTGTAAAATAGAATTCGGCAATGTATATGAAAAGAAGCCTATGTCATTGTCTACTTCTGTTGATAGCAAAATAACTCTTGATGCAACAACAAATTTTCCATCATCAAAAGTTAAAGTTTATATGAATTATTCTGATGGAACTAAGGCTGATATTTCAAAATTATCTAGCACATCATATACTCCTAAGTCATTAAGTGATTTAACTGGTGATGTAACAGTTGTTGTTAAGAATGGTGAACTTGAAACTACGTTTGTTTGTACTGTTTCTGAATCTAATCAAAATACAAATAATAACGAAGATAGTACAAATAATAATGGTAATAATACTGATAATAATCAAGAAGAAGTTACTGTTGATAGGGTTGAAATATTATTATTAAAAACTAATATTACTTTAAATGATACTTTAAGTACTGATGATATTAAATGTATAATTTATTTTAGTAATGGAAAGAGTGAAGTGTATAAAGATAATAGAATTTATATAACTCTTTCTAAGGATAAAGCTCAAGTAAGTAGTTTTAGTGAATATGGTGAATATGAGATATTAGTTAATCTTTCATTCCAAGGTACATGGTATACTTGTTCTAAGGTTTATAATTTTAATAACCCATATCAATAATAGATTTGAAAAAATTTCCTTTACATTATTATTAAACTATGGTATAATATATTAGGTTTTAAACCAAATGGAAGACATTCCGCTGTTTATACTTGATTATAATTTATGAATGTCAGGTAAAAGGAGAACAAAAGTATGAGTCAACAATTAATTAAAGAAATTACTAGCGAATACTTAAAAGAACGCCCTGAATTCCGTCCTGGTGATACTGTTAAAGTATATGTTAAAATCAAGGAAGGCGATCGTGAACGTATCCAAGTATTTGAAGGCTTAGTAATCAAAAAACGCGGTGGTGGAATTAGCGAAACATTTACAGTACGTAAGATGAGTTACGGTGTTGGTGTTGAAAGAACATTCCCTGTTCATGCACCTAATGTAGACAAAATCGAAGTTGTACGTAAAGGTAAAGTAAGAAGAGCTAAGTTAAATTACATTCGTGTATTATCTGCTAAAGCTGCAAGAATTACTGAACGTAGATAGTTTTAAAGGACTAGTAAATCTAGTCCTTTTTAATTTTATGAAAATCTATGAAATTAAATCACTGCTTTTACATGAAAAGAGCCTATTTTAAAGCAAGATAGATATCTAAATATATGTAAATTGTTATTTTTTAAAATTTATTATGAAAATAAAAAATGCAAATTTTCATAAAACAATTGTAAAAAAGAACATTATATGATATAATGTATTTGATATTTATATAAAGGAGGATAGCATGGAGCAAATAAAGATTTATGACGTTGCTGGCGCAGCTGGGGTAAGTTTAGCAACTGTATCTAGAGTATTAAACCATCCTGATAAAGTCAAGGAAGCTACGAGAAACAAGGTTATGAAAATCATTAACGAAAAAGGCTATAAACCTAACGCTAATGCAAGAGGACTTGCAAGTCGTAGATCAACTACTGTAGCTGTTGTAATTCCTGAAATATCACGTGCGAGTGTTGCTGAAATGATTCAAGGTATCGATGATGCAGCAAAAGAATATGGTTATACAATTAGACTATTTATAAATAAAGATCCACAACTTGAAAAGGATTTGTGGGGAGAAGTAATCGCATCTAGTGTTGATGGTGTATTATTCATGAATGATGAAATGAGTAAAGAGATTTATCAATTGATTGAATATTCACCAGTTCCTGTTGTATTTGTTAACTCATTATCAAAGAAAGATACAATAGGTAGTGTTTGTGTTGATTATGAAGAATGTGCATATCAAATTACTACTGATATGATTGAAAAAGGAAATAAGAATATTATATTTGTTGGAACTGAACATAAGTATACATTAAATGAAATGAAACAAAAAGGATATAGTAGAGCTATGATGGATGCTGGATTAACTCCAAAGTATTATTATAGTAGTGGTGATATT
>JAEEJT010000116.1 GCA_016282055.1 Bacilli bacterium | reverse complement strand
TATCTAGTGAACTTAAAATGAAAAAGATAAGTGTCAACTATGAAACATTTAATTATTTATATGAAAGTGATACTGATGATGTTAGCAAAGACAAAGATAAGTATACTTTATACACAAAAATACAAAAAGCTATTTATAAAGTATTTAATTCTGAAGGTAGTATTGCTAAAAAGTTTGTTTATTGTTATAAGTATGATGGCTTCGGAAATATTACTAATAGAAATACTACTATTTATGAAGAAAATCAAAATAGTGATAGTATTATTCATACATATGATGGAGAAGAAATATCATCTTATGCCTTTATTCAAATGGACCGTGGTCAAAATCTATTATTTATGCTATGTTAAATTCTATATTATCAAGTATATTCTCAGGATGGTATTAATATGAAAAAAAGATGTTACCCTAAATACACATATATAATTTGTTTTATAGGTTCTTGTATGCCATTCGCATTATTGTTTTTCCCTCTATTTATATTTGTTGACGACAAAGGCATTTATAATATAATATATCCATTATTAATGGTCTTTTCCACAATTGCTATGTTGATTGTAGGTATAATATGTATGCAATATTATATTATAGATGACAAATACATCAAAGTGATTTGTTTTGGAAAAGTAATAGAAAAAATAAAACTAAGCGATTGTATATACGAAGTTAGCACTTTGCCAATACATGATGAAAAATGGATTTGTACATATGACAAAAAATTTCAAATCAAAAAATTTACATCAGGATGTGCAAATAAAAAGAATTCACATAAAATACAAATACTTTATTCTGAATATGCATTAAATAAATTAATAGAAAATAATGTTGAACAAATAAAGCAAACAGTAGAATATTAGATTATATTAATTTAATATTTATATATTCATAGTATTGCAAAATACATTAACAATTTTAATTGACAAAAGTTTACTAATCAAGATTGAATTGTATTGAATAAGACGATGATTTTTGGAATTCAGTAAATGATATTAATAAATCTATGTTTTCAAATACTGGAAGAGTATTAACAGGTTATTTTAATTTAAATTCATTTTCATTTATAAACTATTTTAGTACTATTCCAGCGATAAGTAAATTCGTACCAAATGGAATTGGTGGCATTAGATTATTTAAGATATTTAACATTGTTAATAACGTTAATTTAAGACCGGTTTTATATTCAAACGGCTTGTCGAAACTAAATTATACATCAGCTATTTTGGGCTATGTTATTAATGCCAGTCAACTTAAATCATTAATAAAAGCAATTATTGATACTCCTGATTTTGAAAATTCAAAACGGATTTTATATTAAGAGGTGTCTTATGAAAAAAATTTTTTTGATAATTTTTTATACCTTATTATATATATCTTTAGTATTTTTATCTAGTGTAGTTGCATTGCTTGAAGGTATTTTTCATTCTTATAAGGAATTTTTTATTGTTACGGGAGTAATAGGCATAATTATGTCGCCTATATATATTTTGGGTTTTATAAAAACTAATAAAAAGAAATAATCCGTGTTAAAGAAATAACTGGTAGAATTGATTATGTAATAAATAAACAAGGTGATATTGCTTGTACTTATCTATATGATGCTTATGGAGTTATACTTGAAAGAATTAGAATAGATGATGAAATAGGTGGACTTAATAATATCTTATATAAAGGATATTATTATGATAGAGAAGCAGGATTATATTATTGTAAAAGTAGATATTATTGTCCTAGTGAAAGACAATGGTTAACAATGGATGATGTTAATTATCTTGATGTAACATCATCTAGTGGTATGAATCTATATGCATATTGTAATAATAATCCTATTATGTATTGTGATCCTAATGGACACGTGGCTCTTTTTCTTATTACTATGGGCATTGGTGCAATAGTTGGTCTTATAATAGCAGCAGTTAAAGATTATAAAGATGATGAAGAAAGCAATGTGTGGAGTTATATTGGTTGGACATTAGGCGGTGCTGCTATTGGAGCGATTGTTGGTTTGGCAACAGCCGCAACATTGGCGGGACACTTTACGGCATCAATTGGTAATGTTATAACTGGCGTTAAGACATTAATTGAAATAAAGGAAACTATTGGTTTGGCTGCGTTTGGATATGCAATTATAGATAATTGGGATAATGCCATTAATGGTTTTACGCATGTGTTTTGGTCTGGAAAAGACTTAGCAGAAAACGGTGCGCGATATTTAGCTAATGATGTTGGTGGAAAGACTTTAGAAATGACCAGATTAGGCCAGTATTTATCAAAAAATTTCTCAGGAGATAATTTTAATTTGGCTGCTTGGCAAGCTGGATCCCGTTTTTTTGCAAATCAAGTTATAATCAATGACACAGTATTTTTTGTTCAAAATATGTATGAATTTAATATGTTGAGTACTTGGGCAACTATAGAGAACCCTATTTTATTACAAAAGTTTGTTGAAATCATAAAAGTTGTTTTTGGAGGGCGTTAAATGAAATATTTTCGTATGAATATGAAAAGTAGAAGATATTCGCCAATAGATTTTGGATTAGTTTATCAAGATGGCAAGTTTATTGATATTCATGATGGATCTGTATGGAAAATAAGTTATTTATATGATTTTGGTTGGGGAAGAGAAGAAGGTTATTATCGTGAACCATTAGGAGATTTTAATTTTCTTTTGGGATTGATATTTAATGACAATAATAAAGAAGATGCTTACGGTGCAGCAGCTATTATAATTTATAATTATATTGATAAATTATACTTACATTTGTTAACATTAAATAAAAAAGAAAAGTCTTTCTTTATTGAGAAAACTAATGAATTTTTTAGGTTTGATAATTTAGAATTATTTATATTACCAAATTCTACTTATAGTAAGGATATGTGGAAGAAATTGCTATTAATTAACTAGTATTATATATTAAATTATATGATAATAACTTATATATAATTTGTAAAACTAACTTAAATAGTATTTATATTGATGAGTGTTTGAAAATACATGTAGCTCTCATAAAGAATTTTTAATTTTTTAGGGATTTTTAATTATTTTTATATTGTTATTTTGATATTTTTTTCATTGTAAAAATTCACAAAAAAAAGTAAATTATGTTAAAGATATAATTGGCAGAATTGATTATGTTGTAAATGAACAAGGTGATATTGCTTGTACTTATTTATATGATGCTTATGGAGTTATACTTGAAAGAATTAGAATAGATGATGAAATAGGTGGACTTAATAATATCTTATATAAAGGATATTATTATGATAGAGAAGCGGGATTATATTATTGTAATAGTAGATATCATTGATATTGGGGTTGCTGGGTCAAATAGTATTTATTATGCTATGGAAATTAGAACTATAATCGCTTTTTTTAGAGGTGAAAGAAATGTATTATCATAAATATATATATAATAAGTTTAAAATTTTTAATAATTATGGATTTAACATACAAACCATTCAATGTGGAACCGAATTTAGTTTGTCTTTGAAAAAAAATAACAAAGAAATAGCAATAGATTTTTATTTGAAAGAATCACTTGAATATGGGTTTGATGTTTGTTTTGTAATTGATTATTTAACATATTTAGATGTTTTTAAAACTGATATTTTATTTGATGACTATTATTTGATTAATAATATAACTTTTTGTAATTTAAAAGAAGAAATAGATATAAAATTTAATTTCATGATAAATAGAATTAATAATATACTAGATAAGTTCTAAATATAGTTTATTGAGACTCTAAAATAATTTTTAACAAAAATATGCATATGATTTAAGGTGATATTGCTTTTAGTTATTTATATGATGCATATGGATCAATACTTCAAAGAATAAGAATAGAAGATGAAATAGGTGGACTTAATAATATCTTATGTAAAGGATATTATTATGATAGATATGTTTATTAGAAAGGATTTATGGATTCAATGAATATTAAAGATCAAATAGTTTTATATAGTAAAAATAAAAATTTGGTTGAGATATACACTAGTGAAGAAGATAAATTCTCAGTTGGTTATATTTTGGGTTTGGATAATGATTATGTTATTTTTCAATTGGTGTCTGTACATGGTTTATTTGATGGATATCGTATACAATTGATATCCTCAATAAAAACACTTATAGATAGTAGTAAATATTTAGATAGACTAAAATTATTAATAAAGAAAAATCAATTAAATATAAATGATATATTTAATATTAGTATTAATTCTAATAAAAAATGTTTAATGAAGTTTTTAGAACAAGTTAATAAACATCCTGTTACAATATCTATTAAAGATGATAAAGAATCTAGCTGGGATGGTGTTATTGATTATTTTGATAATAACAAGGTAGTTATAGATTTATATGGCGATGAATATATACTTGATTATAAAGATGTGTTTGAATATGATGAGATAGAATCAATTGATTTATTAAGTGAAGATAATAATTTAGATGAATTTTTAATAAATTTAGACTACAAAGAAGATATTATAAATAAAAATGATTTATATTGTATTGATATGAAAGAAGATGATTTAATTTTTGATGGTTATATTCTTTCAAAAGATGATAAATCTATTTTATTTTTTGATATTAATGAATATGGTATTTTTAATGGATTTAGATATGAATTATTAGATTCTATAGATGATATTTATATCACAACGGATAAGAACTATTTATTTAGAATGAATAAACTGATTGCTAAAAATCAAACAAAATATTATAATCCATTTTTAAATAAAAATTCTGATAATAATTTATTAAATATTTTAGATTATTCTAAGGATAAATGTATATTGGTTTTTGATAACAATGGTAATATATTTGAAGGGTATATAATTAAATTAACTAAAAATGTGTTATATTTAAAAACTATGGATGAATATAATTATTATGAAAAAGATGTCGAAATTTCTATTAATAATATTAGTACAATTGTTGTTGATTCATTATATACTAAAGATGATGATTATTTATATAAACTGATGAATTAAATATAGTTTTCATTAGAAAAATAATAATGTAATAAAAGAACTAAGTTTTATTAAATATAAGACTTAGTTCTTTTAAATTTATTTTACATTATAGGTTTGCTTTGCATTTGTTAGAATTGTTTATAATTGTTAATTTGATAGATTCTTTTTTTTATTATTGTTTTTTTTAATTATATGATATAATGGGTGACGGAAGAATAAATGGAGGTTATTTATGAAAAAAGTGTTCTTATTTTTATTTTGTTTAGTTAGTTCATTTTTCTTATTTTCTTGTTCAAGTAATAAGGTTTTAGGATATAATGAACTTAAGAGTGTTGCTCATTCTGATTTTTATGGTCAAATGTTAATTAAAGATTACAAACTTGGTGCAAAAAAGATAGCGTTAAGTGGTTATATTGATCAAATACGATGTTTCACTATTATATCTAAGGATTCAAAAAAAGCATTATATAATGTTTGTGATGATATTATTATATGTGAAAATTTGAATAATGAGTATTGTAAATTTAATAATGCTAATGTTATTAATAGCGATACAGTATTCCCTGAATATATGTATAATATTTATCAGGATTTTGTCATTTATGAAGAAGAATATAACAATAGTCAATTTTTAAGAGTAAAGTCTTATGATAATCGTTTAATTGCATCTTATGAATTAAACACTAAAGTTAATGTATATTTAAGACAAGAATATAATGCTAAATATGAAATAAGTATAAGAGATTATATTTCAGATACTGTTGTTAAGACTTTTAATATTGAAAGTGATAATTATAAAGACTATTATTTGGTTTCAGATGATGAATCTAATAATCAACCTAGTATTGTAAAAAATATTAGTGATGAGTTAACTCCTTTGTATGATAGAAAAGGTAAAGTGTATGGATATGTATTAATTCATGGAAGAGAATATGACTTTGATATATTTGATAAAGATAAGAAATTTATAGCTTCATATAATTTATCAACTTATGGCTTTGATGACTATATTATATTAGAGAAAAAAGTAGTCCTTTATAAAAACTATGTTCAAACTAGTGAAATGCTTGAAGAGATCTATAAAGATGATATATTTAATATTAAATATAATGTTACAATATATGAGATTGATTTAACAAATGGCAAATTAACCATTAATGAAGACTATGATTATTTAATTTTAAATAATTGGGTTGGTGATGAAAAATCATATGATGGTACTATAGTTAAATATTATGAACTTAATGATGATAGATCAATTAAAGGATGTCTTAAATATGCATATATGACTGATAAGTTTTCATTTAATAAGTCATATTATGTAGATAAAGATCTATCAAATTATGCTATACTTAAATTAAATGATGATGCAATTTTGTTGTTAGATAAATATGGTAATGATGAAAATAAAAGATATAGTTATATTGTAACTAAAAAAGAAACTAAAGTTATTCCATATTATAATATTAAAATATGTAATGATGTTGTTGTTATTGATAATCAATTTACTTGTTCTTTAGATGATTTTATTGATGGTAATTTTGATAATCTTCAATATCGTTATTATATTTCAAAAGCAAGTTATAATGGTGAATTAATAATTATTGATCATGATGAAAAAAATGATAAATATTACGTTAATGGTAGAGCTATTCAAAATAAATATTTAGATGAAGCTAAAAGAGGATTTTTTGTATTTGAAAATGAAATAAATGTTGGTTATTCTAGTTTTAATGTAACAAAACCTATTTATAGTATCTCTACGATATTTGATGGTACTATGGTGATGGTTTATAAGATTATTTATGATGATGGTTCTTATACTTACATAAGAACTTATGCTGAATCAAATACTGAATTAGATTAGTCCACATTTATTAATTGTTTTTCTTTACAAAATTAGTTAATTATGATATAATAATAACGCGTGAGAGATATCTCAGCCTTGCTTTCATTCGTTGAAAGCCAAAAGACCAAGAGGAGGTGCGAAGAATGAAAAATTATACTGGTATGTACATTATTCGCCCTACATTAACTGAAGAAGGTTACAAAAATGTAATCGCTGAAATCAATGCATTATTCGAAAAGAATGGTTGCAAAGTTACTGAAGTTGATGAATGGGGTATGCGTGATTTAGCATATGAAATCCAAGATTTTAAAAAGGGTTATTATGTAAAGTTCACTGTTGAAGCTAATAATGAAGCTGTTGCTGAATACGATCGTATCTGTAACATCAAAGAAGATGTTATCAGACATATTTTAGTTAAAGACTGATTGAGGTAAAATATGAATAGAGTTGTATTAGTTGGAAGACTTGTTAAAGATCCTGAAGTTAAAAAAACTCCAAATGATATTTCTGTATGTCAATTTACTATCGCAGTAGATAGAGCTTATCAACAAAATGGTCAAAAACAATCTGATTTTATTAATTGTGTTGTATGGAGAGGCCAAGCTGATAATTTAGCTAAGTATATGCGTAAGGGTAGTCAAATTGGTGTTGACGGTCGCTTACAAAGTCGTAGTTATGAGGATAATGGTGGAGTAAAAAGATATATTACTGAAGTAATATGTGATACAATTCAATTTTTACAAAGTAAATCTAGTGATACTCAACCGTATGTTCCTGAAGTAAGTAATGATCCATTTGCAAGCTTTACAAGTGGAACTAGTAATGCAAGTGCATCAAATGATCCATTTGCAAGTTTACAAACATCATCAGGAATTAGTGATGATGATTTACCATTTTAATATAGGAGGATTTGAAAATGCCTGGTTTTCGTGGAAGAAAAAAGAAAACTTGTTATTTCTCAGATAATAAAATTGAAAAAATAGATTGGACAAACGCTGAATTATTAAAGAAGTTTGTTAGTGATAGAGGTAAAATTTTACCAAGAAGAGTTACTGGAACTAAATCTATTTATCAAAGAGAATTAGCAGTTGCTATTAAACGTGCTCGTCATATGGCTTTATTACCATTCGTAAAAGAGTAGTTTATAATATGAATATTAGACCATACTATTGTATGGTTTTTTTTTATGAAATATATGAGTATTTTGTAATTAGCAAATGGGGCTGAAAATAAAACAATACAAGATATAACACATGCAATTATTCATTGCTAGACATAGTATTATAAGTTTTGATATAATGACATTAGAAAGAGGTGATTCTATGCTTAACACTATACAATTTGGAAAGTACTTATCTGATTTAAGAAAGAAAAAAGATATGACTCAGTCAGAAGTAGCTGATAAATTAAACTTAACTAGACAAGCAATTTCCAGATATGAAACTGGTGATAGTTTTCCTGATATTTCAATTTTAGTTGAAATAGCAAAAATTTATGAAGTATCATTAACTGATTTAATTAATTCTGGAAATCCTACAGTTGGAGAACTATTAATTTTAAATAATATTGCTAATAAAAATGAGGATGTTGTTGTTGAAGATGTTAAAGATTTAGAAAGTTTGGCTCCTTTAATTAAACCTAGTGTATTAGAAAAACTATCAAAGAATTTAGCTGATGATGGAATTAATATATCTAGTTTTTGTAATTTAGCCAATTATTTAAGTGATGATGCAGTAGTAGATGTACTATGTTCTAAGAAATTTGTTGATATGGATGATAGTTTTATTGAAAAATTAATTCCATTCTTAGATAATCAATCAAGAATGAAAATATTTGATAAGATTCTTAATTCTGAACTAGACTATAGATTGGTTAAAGATCTTGTTAGTGATTATCATATGTTAGAAATAGTAGAGGCTAGTGTTGTAGATGGTGCACTTCCATTTGAGGCAATAGAATATGCCACAAGAGGATTGCACGAGGCAAATGAAAAAAAATAATAATTAATAAATTTTGATTCCTTTTTATTTAGAAGATATTTATATAAAAATATCATGCCTGATAGCTGGGCTTGTGCTTAGCACAATACAATTAAATAACAAGAAACAAATCATGCAATATGCATGGTTTTTTTATACTAGTTGAAATATGATATCATATATATGAGGTGATAATTATGATGAGTAAAGATTCTTATGTTAATAAGTATAATAAGGCTAATTATAAAATGTATCAATTTAGGATTCGTAAATCAGATATTGATTTGATCAATAAACTAGATAGTGTGCAAAATAGAAATAGTTATATTACAAATCTAATATTAAATGATATTAAGTCAAATGTATTATCATTAAAACAGATTAAAGAAAAAATAAAACCAATTATTTATAAACATAAAATAAAAGATGTTTATTTGTTTGGTAGTTATTCTAGAGGTGAAGCAAATGAACTTAGTGATGTTGATATATATTGTGATAAAGGAGATTTAAGAACTATGTATGATGAAATAGATCTTATTGATGAATTAGAAAATGCCTTAGGAAAGAAAGTTGATTTAGTAACAATAGGTTCAAGTATGCAAGAATTTTTTAAGAAACAAATAGAGGAGGATATGATAAAAATATGTTAAAAATAAAGGATAAAGGTTTACTTTTAAATATTATTAGGCATTGTTATAGAATAGAGAAAAAAGTAAAAGATTGTAATAAGGAATTATTTGATGCTAGTGAGGATATAAAAGAAATTATATGTTTTAATTTATTACAAATTGGTCAACTAACAACATCATTAGATGATGATTTTATTAATAGTTATACTTATATTCCTTGGAATAAAATAAAAGGGATGCGTAATAGAATAGTTCATGGTTATGGGACAATTGATATAGATCGAATTTGGTTTACTTCAATTGAAGATATTAAACCTTTAAGAGAATATTGTGAACAAATAATAAAAGAAAATCATTTATAATTATTCTCACTTTAGTTTGATGTTTCTCAACAAATGAGTTATAGTATTAGTAAGAAATAAACTTTATAATATAACATGTAAATATCTAATTAAAGGAGATTTGTATGAATATTGGTAAAAATATTAAAAAGTTAAGAATAAGTAAAGATATGACTCAAGAAGAACTTGCTAGTTTTTTAAATATAAGTTCTAGAGCTGTATCAAGATGGGAGAATGGAATAACATATCCTGATATTACTTTACTTCCAGTTATAGCAAATTTATTTAGTGTAACTGTTGATGAATTATTAGATGTTAATATATATGAAAAAGAAAAAGATATAAAAGATATATTTTCTAAGAATAGTCTATATAAACATTCTGGTGAAATGGAAAAATCAATTGAGTTATTACAAGATGGACTAAAGAAATATCCTGATAATTATGAAATAATGAATCAGTTATTACATTCACTATTTATGTATTATTACAATAAAAATGGTGAAAGAAGATATCTACTTAATGAAATTATTGAGTTAGGTGAGAAAATAGTTAATGATTGTAAGGATAATAAAATAAAAAGTAGTGCCACTCAAGTATTAATCTTTACATATGTTAATAATAACGAGATTGATAAGGCAAAGAATCTAGTTAATAAACAACCATCTATTTATTTATCAAAAGAGATACTACTTGAAAATATATTAAAAGGTGATGAACTTATTAATTTATCAAGAAGTAATTTATTAGTTTTATCTGAACTATTTCATAGTTCAATATTACAACTAAACTATAATATTAAAGATATAGAAATCCAGATTAAACTAATACAAAAATACATTGATTTTATGACTTTGTTATTTGATGATACTGAAATGGGATTTTATAATAGAAGATTAATAGATTCATATTTATTATTAAGTAAGAAATATATGAAATTAGATATGAAAGATAAGGTAATTGATTGTTTAATTAAAGCAATTAATTATGCAATAAATGTTGAGACTTTTAAAGTAGATAAGGCTTCATCTTTATTACTTGATGGAGTTAATATTCGTGATGATGATAGTCAAACTAATTCTACTTTGACAAATAAAGAAATAATTAATATGACTATTGAAAGTAAAGTATTAGAAAATATTAAGAATTATGATAGATATACTGATGTAAAGAATTTACTTTCAAAATTAAAATAAGATTAATTATTGATATTATTTTATATATATGATTTAAATATGTTATGTAAGAAAGGAATAACATAATGAAAAGAATACTTTTAGTGATATGTTTTTTATTTGATTTATTTGCTATTGGCTGTGCTTATAATGGTAAAACTCAGGAATTGGATTATTTTGATATTCCATCATTTTATAGTTATAACGAAGAGTTACAAGAAAATTCTTATAAAATTACTAGTTTTTCTGATTATAAAAAATTGGTGCGTCGAGAGGATGATACTAACGTTGATGAAGAATTTTTTAAGGAGAATTGTTTAATAGTTTTTGTGTATACTGAACCATATAGTGGTAATATACGTGATTTTGATTTTAAAATAAATGGAAGATATATTAGTGTAGATTCAGAATTAATACAACAAGGTTCTTTATGTGCTTTACAGGATAATTTAATTTTAATAAAAGTTAAAACTAAAGATGCTAAGTATCTTAAAGGTATCATATTAGGAACTAAAAGACATTTACATGATATAAGTGAGTTATATAATTAATTATAAAAGATATCTATGAATCTAAAAATATAATGGTTGTACTTGGCAATTGGATGAATGATGATGGAACAATGTCAGATACAATGAAGATAAGACTTGATTTAGCATTAAAACTTTATAAAGAGATGAGTTTTAAATATATTGTTTTATCAGGTGGAGTTGCTAATATTAAAGCTGGTATTAGTGAAGCTTCTTGTATGTTTAATTATTTAGTTAATAATGGTATTAGAGAAAGTATTTTAATTAAAGAAGATAAGTCAACATCAACATATGAGAATGCATTATTTACAATGGAAAAAATAGAAAACTATGATTTTAATAATTTAGTTATCGTTTCAACAATTGAACATTTTATTAATTATAAAACTTTAAAGTATTTTAATGATGCTATTAATAATAATAAGATACTAAAAGATAAAAATATTAATATTATGATATATACTAATAGTTATAATTGTTAATATAATCTATGCCATTTGACATAGATTTTTTTAATATTAATAGGTATATTTCAAATTGACCATAATCTTATAAAATAGTATAATATATAAGAAGGAAGGTATCTATATGACTTTAGATAAATTAAAAATTGGAGAAAGTGCAATAGTTAAAAAAGTAAATGGTGAACATGATTTAAGACAACATTTTCTTGATATGGGTTTAATTCCTGGTGCTAGTGTAAAATTATTAAAATATGCACCTATGGGTGATCCTATGGAACTTTTGATTCATGGTTATCAACTTACTTTAAGAATAAGTGATGCTAAAAAGATTGAAGTTAGTGTTCACGAAGATATCACTTTCGAAGAAAATAATATTGATAAAGTTATTGGTATACATCATCCTGGTTTAGGTGAAGATGGAATATATCATAATAAAGATGAAGAAAATCCCCTACCTAAAGGGACTATTTTATCTTTTGCTTTAGCTGGTAATCAAAACTGTGGTAAGACTACTTTGTTTAATGCTTTAACTGGATCTAATCAACATGTTGGTAACTTTCCTGGAGTTACTGTTGATCGTAAAAGTGGAGCTATAAGAGGAGAGAATGAAACTCTTGTTACTGATTTACCTGGTATATATTCTTTATCTCCTTATACACCAGAAGAAATAGTATCTAGAGAGTTTATTTTAAATGAGAAACCAAATGGAATTATAAATATTGTTGATGCAACAAATATTGAAAGAAATTTATATTTAACATTGCAACTTATGGAACTTGATGTTCCTATGGTTCTTGCTGTTAATATGATGGATGAGATACGTAATAATGGTGGGACTATAAGAGTTAATTTACTTGAAGAGTTACTTGGTATTCCTGTTATTCCTATTGCTGCTGCTAAGAATGAAGGTGTTGACGAGGTTGTTAAACATGCTATTCATGTTGCTAAGTATCAAGAAAAACCATTACGCAATGATTTTTGTTCATCTAGTGATAATGGTGGTGTTGTTCATAGATGCATTCATGGTATTATGTCTTTAATTGAAGATCATGCAAAAGAAGCTAATATTCCTGTTCGTTTTGCTGCAACAAAATTAATTGAAGGTGATGAGATTATTCTTAATGCCTTGAATCTTGATCAAAACGAAAAAGAAATGATAGAACATATCATCATTCAAATGGAAGATGAAAGAGGTCTTGATAGAGCAGCTGCTATTGCTGATATGAGATATTCATTTATTCTTTCATTATGTAAAAAGACAGTTGTTAAACCTGTTGAAAGTAAAGAATATTTAAGAAGTCAAAAAATAGATAAACTATTAACTGGTAGATTTACTGCTATTCCTATGTTTTTACTTATCATGGGATTAATATTCTTTTTATCATTTTATTTGATTGGTGGTACCTTACAGGATTTATTATCTAATGGTATATCTAATTTATCAAATATTACATATATTTGGATGACAGATATTGGTGTTAATGAAGTTATTAAGTCATTAGTGATTGATGGTATATTTAATGGTGTTGGTACTGTTTTAGCATTTTTACCAATTATCATTGTATTATTCTTTTTCTTATCTTTACTTGAAGATAGTGGATATATGGCACGTATAGCTTTTGTAATGGATAAACCATTACGTAAGATAGGTTTATCTGGGCGTAGTATTGTTCCACTTTTAATAGGTTTTGGTTGTAGCGTTCCTGGTATAATGGCTAATAGAACTATACCTAGTGCTAAGGATAGAAAGATGACAATTCTTTTAATTCCTTTTATGAGTTGTACAGCGAAGATTCCTATTTATGCATTTTTTGCAACAGCATTCTTTAATAGATCTATTAGTTGGCTTGTAATGCTATCGCTATATGTTATAGGTATTGTTATTGGTATAATATTTGCTTTAATTAGTAATAAAACATTCTTTAAAGGTAAGACAATTCCGTTTGTTATGGAACTTCCTAATTATAGAATCCCTGGTGCTAAAAATGTATTTAGATTATTAAAAGATAAAGCTTTTGATTTTATTAAAAGAGCATTTACAATTATATTCTTAGCTATGATGATTATATGGTTCTTACAATCATTTGATTTTAGTTTAAGATTTATATCTGATGATAGTCTAAAAGGAACCAGCATACTTGCTACAATTTCAGGTTTTATTGCTCCTATATTTAAACTTCAAGGATTTGGCGATTGGAGAATAGTTACTAGTTTATTTGCTGGATTTATGGCTAAAGAAAGTGTTGTATCAACACTTACAATGCTTGTTGGAACTAGTAATATAACTACTATTATTACTCCACTTGCTGCTTATAGTTTATTAGTATTTTGTTTGTTATATACTCCATGTGTTGCCGCTATTGCTGCAATTAAAAGAGAACTAGGTTATAAATATGCATTTCTTGTAATAGCATTACAATGTGCTATTGCTTGGGTAGTATCACTAATGGTAACTGGAATTGGTTTATTACTATGAATACACCATCTATAATAATATTATCTGTAATAGTTGTTTTTACAATATTTGTTATAATTTATTTACTTAAACATAAGAAGAGTTCTTGTGGGTTATGTAATGGTGATTGTGATTCTTGTAATAAACAGTATGAAATTTTGCTTTGTAAAAAGTGGCTTGATGAAGAGAAAATAGCTCATATTAAAGGTTGGGATTTTTCTCATATTGAAAAAAGATATGAAGATAATAAACTTCCATGGGATTATAAAGATATAGTTAAGAAGTATTTAAAAGAAGATATGAAACTACTTGATTATGATACTGGTGGTGGAGAGTTCTTGCTATCTTTAAATCATTCTTATACTAATACTTATGCTACAGAAGGTTATAAACCTAATGTATTATTATGCACAGAAAAGTTAACTCCTCTTGGTATTACATTTAAAGAATGTAATGATTGTAAAAACATTCCATTTCCTGATGAGAGTTTTGATATATTCATAAATAGGCATGGTGACTTTAATCAAGATGAGATTTATAGAGTACTTAAAAAAGGTGGATTGTTTATTACTGAACAAGTTGGTTCTCAAAATGATTTAGATTTAGTAGAATATGTTTTACCTAATACTAAAGTTCCTTTCCCTGATAATAATTTATCTACACAGAAGAAGTTATTTTTAGATAAAGGATTTGAGGTATTAGAAAGTGATGAAGTTTTTAGTAGCATAAAATTCTTTGATGTTGGTGCATTTGTATGGTTTGCTCATATTATTGAATGGGAGTTTCCTGATTTTTCTGTTGAAAAGTGTTATCCACGTTTATTAAAAATGAATGAAGAGATTAAGAAAAATGGATATAT
>JAEEJT010000115.1 GCA_016282055.1 Bacilli bacterium | reverse complement strand
GAACTGTTCCAGACAATGGTGGATTTGCTATTGCTGCTGGTTTGGATGTAGTTATTGATTATATTAATAATATTCATTTTAGTGATGATGAAATAGAATATTTAAGAAGCAAAAATTGCTTTAGTGAAAAATTCTTAGAGTATTTAAAGAACTTTAAGTTTACTGGAGATATTTATGCAATGAAAGAAGGAACTCCAGTATTCCCTAAAGAACCTATCATGATTATCAGAGCTAATGCAATTGAAGCTCAATTTCTTGAAACATTTGTATTAAGTGCTATTAATCATAGTTCTTTAATTGCAACAAAAGCAAATAGAATTGTAAGAGCTAGTGAAAAGAGACCTATTTCTGAATTTGGTGCTCGTCGTGCTCATGGACCTTTAGCTGCAACAATTGGAGCTCGTGCTGCTTATATTGGTGGATGTACAGGAACAAGTTGTGTTTTAACAGATTATTTATATGGAATTCCTGCAACTGGTACAATGGCTCATTCATGGGTTCAAATGTTTGAAAGTGAATATGAGGCATTCAAGAGATATTGTGAAATTTATCCTGATAATGTAGTTTTATTAGTTGATACATATAATATTTTAAAGAGTGGAGTTCCCAATGCTATTAAAGTATTTAATGAAGTATTAAAACCTATGGGTAAACGCCCTATTGGTATTCGTCTTGATAGTGGTGACATTGCATATATGTCTAAAAAAGCTCGTGTAATGTTAGATGAAGCTGGTTATAAAGATTGTAAGATTATTGCAAGTAATTCACTTGATGAATATATTTTAAGAGATTTATTCTTCCAAGGAGCCTGTGTTGATTCATTTGGAATTGGTGAAAGATTAATTACATCTAAATCATCTCCAGTTTTTGATGGTGTTTATAAATTATCAGCTGTTGAAAAAGATGGAAAGATTATTCCAAAGATTAAGATTAGTGAATCAGTTCAAAAGATTACGACTCCATACTTTAAAAAGATTTATCGTTTAATAGAAAAGAGCACAAATAAGGCTATTGCTGACTATATTTGTTGTTATGATGAAGAAATGCCAACAGGTGAATTAGAAATATTCGATCCTGAAGCAACATGGAAACGTAAGACTTTAACTGATTATTATTGTGATGAGTTATTGGTTCCTGTATTTTTACAAGGAAAACAAGTATATACAACTCCTAAGATGACTGAAATTCAAGAATATTGTAAGAATGAAGTTAAGAAACTATGGGATGAGGTTAAACGTTTTGAAAACCCTCATCAATATTATGTAGATTTATCTCAAAAACTATGGGATATCAAGCAATCATTATTAAATAATTATAGTAATTAGGAGGAATTATGTATCCAGAGCCATTATTATTTGGAAAATATGTTACATTTTATGGTGTGATGATAGCTATTGGTATTGTTGTATGTGTTATTCTTTTAAGATTTCTTGGAAAGAAAAACAATGTAGATCATTCTTTTATGGAAGTATGTGAAACAATTATATACGCTGCAATACTAGTTGGTTTCTTTTTTGCTTCACTTTTTCAATCATTCTATGATTATCTTAAGACAAATGTTTGGGAATGGTTTACAGGACTTACGTTTTTGGGTGGATTAATAGGTGGTGTGTTAGCATTTACTGTTATCTATAATATTGTTGCTAGAAAGAAAAAAATTAATGGTAAAGTAATAGATTTATTAATTATTGCTCCTCCATGTATTACAATAGCTCATTCATTTGGTAGAATCGGATGTTTCTTTGCTGGATGTTGTGGTGGTAAAGAAGCCTTAGAGACAGATTTTTTCTATTTTTTAAGTGTTCAATTTCCTGATGAATTGCATAGAACATATCCAACTCAATTATTTGAATCTTTCTTTTTATTAGTTTTAACTATAGTTATGTTAGTTTTGATTTTAAAATGGAAGTTTAAGTATAGTTTTGTTGTATATACATTTAGTTATGGTATTTGGAGATTCTTTATTGAATTTGTTAGAGGAGATAATAGAGGAGCAATTTTCCCTGATGTTTCTTTCTTAAGTTGGATGACTCCTTCACAATTTTGGTCTATTTTAATGGTTATTGGAAGTGTTCCATTATTCTTCTGGCTTAGATATTTATTAAAAACTAGAGGTAACGTTGAATTGGTTATTGAAGAAACTCAAAATAGTGATTTAAAATAACAAATTATTTAAAAAGGTTTATTAAATTAAACCTTTTTTTATTTTCAATGAATTAATATTATGATAGAATATAGTAGAAAGAAAAAAGGTATAATATATGAAAAGAGTTTTTTATTTTTTTATTATAGCTATTGCTATGTTTGTATTTATTGGTTGTCAAAATGACAACAAGGATTTAACTAAAGATTATATTGAAGTATACTCATTAGGTAAAACCACATATGTTGTTGGTGAAAGTTTTGATTGTAAAGATTTTAAAATCAAAGGTGAATTAAATGGTAATAAATTTGACTTAGAAATTACTAATGATATGGTTTCAAGTGATGTTTTTAGCGAAGTTAAAAATTATGTTGTTACTATATCTTATAGGGGTTTATCTACAACAGTTGATGTTAGTGTTAATAAACTTGAGATTACTGATATTGAATTTGTAAATAGTGATTTAATTGTATGTGGATTATCTGAACTTGATCCTAATGATTATAATTTGGTTGCACATTATAATAATGGACAACAAAAAAAGCTTAATTTAGATAAAAGTAATTTTGATGTTCAAAGTTACGAAGATGTTTATGAAAATACACAACTTCCTGTAACTGTTACATATACTGATAGTGTAAATAATATTGTTTTTACAAAGGTAATTTATGTTAATGTATATGAGTATGATAATTATTTTGAGTGGTTTGCTGAAAATGTTGAACCAGATGTTTTTAATAATATTTATAATGATTGTTTACAAAAAATACCTGATATTATTGAAGATGATATACAATTACCTAATACAAATGACTATAATCGTTATACATTGATTTGGACATCAAGTCTACCTACAGTTCTTTATAGTAGTGGTAAAGTTGATAGATATGCTATTGATATTGATGTTAAATTAACATTAAAAATTAAAAGCAGAATAACTGATCAAGTAAAAGATTATGAATTTAATGTTACAGTTAAGGGTATCGGTGAAGCTACTTTAAAAGATTTAACTAATAAAAAAGTTGTTTTTGCTTATTTACGAGATACAACATATGTTCAACTTGATGAAACTAATGCTAGAAAGATTGATGTTATTAATTATGCTTTTGCTAATATTATAAATAATAAATGTGATGTTAGTCATATGAATTATTTAAATGAAGTGATTAAACTTCGTTATAAATATGGTGTTAGAGTTGTATTAAGCGTTG
>JAEEJT010000114.1 GCA_016282055.1 Bacilli bacterium | reverse complement strand
CGAAACCTTTCAGTTTCAGTATGTCTATTACCTTTACTATCAGTATAAGTTTCTTCTCTTTCTAAAACTCCAGAGTATTTAGAATAAGTCTTAGCATCAAATAAGAATGATGGAGCATAGAATCCTTCAATATTATTTGTTGTTAAGTTCTTCTTAAATTTTGTTGGGACGAAGAAATTATTTTTAACTTGTTTTTTAAATTCTTCTAAGGCTTCATTATAATCATATAAGAATGGTATAACATTATCAGGTTTAACACCTTTAATATCATTTATATCAAGTAAATAATCATTACTACAATATGGACAGCGTTGAGTAATATCTAAGCTATTTAGTTTAACTATAGCTCCACACATTTCACATTTAACTGTTTTATTTAGGTTTACCCATTCTATATATTCTTTATTATCAATTTCAGTATAAGGATGTCTTACTTGTTTAATAGTTGTAGTTATATCATATAAACCATTACAAGAAAAACATTTAAGTTTCATAGTTTTAGGATCAAATACTAGTTTAGCTCCACAGTTTTTACATTTAGCTATACTAGAATTTAATCTAACAGATTCATTATCCATTATAGTTTAGCTCCACATTCTGGACAGAACTTAGCGTTACCTTCAATTTTTGCTCCGCACTCTGTACAGAATTTGTTTGTTGGCATTTTTTCTCCACACTCAGGGCAGAACTTAGCGTTACTACTTACTTCTGCGCCGCACTTACTACATTTCTTAGTTTTTCCTTGAGTAGATCTTGGCTCATCTTTAGCGTTAGCTAAAGTTTGAGTAAAGACTTGACCCAAACCAACTCCAGCACTAATACCCATTCCCATTCCAGCAAAGTTATTTCCATTAGGATTCTTTGCAGCATCTCTCATAGCATTAGCTGCTTGATATTGAGTATATGTACCCATCTTATCAGATAATACTCCAAGTTTAGTTCTTTCATCTAAAGCTTTTTCAACATCTTCTGGTAAACTAATATTTTCAATAACTAAAGAGCATAACTTTAAACCAAATTTTTCAAATTCACTCTTACTTGTTTCAACAATTACTTGACTAAACTCTTTATAGTTTGCAGCTAAATCTAAAGCACTAATCTTAGATTCAGCAACAGCATCAGTAAAACCTTGAACAACCATTGGTTTAACTTGTTCACAAACATCATTTGCTTTATATAAAGCATTTGTACCAAACATTTCTTTCATAAATTCTTTGGCATTTTCTACTTTAAAACTATATACACCAAAAGCACGAATACGAACATTACCAAAATCATTATCCCTCATCATAATAGGATTTTGAGTTCCCCATTTAACTCCTGTAATTTGTTTTGTATTAACATAATAAATCTCAGCTTTAATAGGACTTTCAAATCCAGTAGGTAATGATAATAATTTAGTGATAATTGGAATATTTTCAGTTGCTAATTTATATGTACCTGGAGCAAATACATCACATATTTGACCTTTATGAACAAATAAAGCAACTTGAGATGGACGAACAACTAATGTTGAACTATTCATAATCTCATCTCTATCATTTAGTGGATATCTATAAACTATAGTATCCTTTGTATTATCTTCCCATTCAATAACTTATAAAATTTGTTTTTTACTAAATAATCACATATTATTCTCCTTATAAATATCATTACTTAATAATTATATTATATAAAATATATAAAATCAATAATTTTGACTCTTTTATTAATTATAAATAAAATATAAACCTATTGATATAATCAATAGGTTTATTCTTCATCTTCATATATTGTTTTAAAATTAATATTTCCTTTACCAATTATATATGTTGTTGAAATATATTCTTCTTCTTTAACAACTTTATAACTAATCTCACCATTAAAGTCTTTAATTATTATAAATGAATCAAGATAATCTTTTTGTTCTTCTAAAAAATTTGGATTATGTTTAAGTACACTATCTAAATAAGTAATAGTTACTACACAACTATCAGAGCAAAATGTTCCAAGTTTATTTCCTTTATCATCAATTACTATTGGACAATCTTCTTCAAACTCAATAGTAAAGAAATCATCAAATCAAATTTTATCTAATCTTTCACCATATTCAGATTTTTCCCAAGCATCCACATCAATAACAATATAACCAGGATCAGTTATAATAATTGTACCATTAAAATTATGTTTTCTTTTCATTGTTTTTCTACAATATAAATTTTTAATCTTTACATAACTATATCAGATTAAATGAATAATTTCAGATAAATTTTAATAGTTTTAGCATCTAAAATAATCTTCTAAATCTTCAATTTTTATTTGTTCTAATCTTTCGATTTTTATCTTATGCTTTTTATAACATCTCTTAGCTTGCTCAATTATAGAAGTGCAAAATCTTAAAATATTTTGTTTTATACAATCTTTAGAACATATATCATTATATAAATCTAATTTTTTTCTTTCTTGGAAAACCAAAATTAAATTGTTTAATATAAAATCATCATATTGTCCATATACATTAGTATTACATTCAGTATATATTTTATTTTTCAAATTCCAACAGACTTCACCACTTAAATATGACATTCCATTAGGATCTTTTTGACAACAATCGCAAAATGTATTACACCAATATATGTATTTGTCTTTATCGGTTCCATTTATGCTCTCAACCTTAGAACATATTACTGGTATAACTAATGATACAAAAAATGCAGACAAGTATGCACCATTATTAATACAAATATTAATTTCGTCTATCAACCTCAAAAGTGTAATATTATTTTTTTCAATCTTAAGATTCTCAGGCGGTTTTTTTCCTTCGTCAATTACAATTTCAAATCTATCTTCTGCCTGCTTCATGAAATAAACAGGTATATGTAAATTCTCGGCTAAAATTAATAATCGATCTAAATCGTTCCCTAACGCTCTACTTCCAATATATATTGCAGTAGGTAATTCCATTTTTATAACCAGATTTCCCTTAGAATCATATTCAATGGGATCTTTAATCTCTTTAGTCGAAAATAAACACCTAACCTCTTCTTCATAACTCCATTCTATTGATTTTATAAAAAAAGAATTTAAAATATCAATACAATCATCTTTATTATATTGTTTATTATCTTTTTTTTCTAATAAATCTAATGCCATCAAGTGAGTAAGTATTTTATATATTTTAAACTCTGGCAATTTATTTTGATAATTTACATCTCTAAATTCTTCTAAATTAGGTCTATCATATTCAAAGCAAACACCACGATGTGAATCAGCATAATGTGACCACATTAAAATAGAATTATTTCTTTTACTAAAACAACTGATTCGAGCATAACTTTTAATATCATCATATGATTTTTTTAATAGATCTTTCCATTTAGAAATTAAAATATTTTGTCTCTTTTTTAATTCAAAATTATTTTCTGAAATATAATCATAAATATCAGAAAATAAAGGAGTTCCTTCATAATATTGATGATTTTCCAATAATAACTTATACGCTTGTATTTCTTTTCTTAAACAATTAGTAAACTCTTTGTAGTCACCCTTGAATAATCCTTTTTTAGTTTTGTCTTCTGAATATTTAAATAATATTTTCATTAAGGAAAAATCTTTCATAAGTTTTAAACATTTATCATCATCATTTTTTTCTTGAATTAATATACAATCAAAAGGATCATTAAAGTTAGCTGGATTATTTAAAATCAATGATCTGTTTTTTAATATAGCAAAACCGCTTTTTAGAGAAGTATACTTATATATTTTTTCTGTCATAATAATAAATCCTCAGACAACAAAATTCTTAATTAATTAAAAAATTATAACTAACTAATCTTATTAAATACTAATTTAAATTATTCAATAAATCAATAATAGGTTTATCAGCAGGAGCGAAATTAATTGAACCTAAATTATTCTCCTTAACCCATTTCTTCTCAGTATGTTCCGTAAGCCTTAATTCACCTTTAACTAACTTACATTCATAAGCATACATTGTAATAGAAAAAGGTTTATCTAAATCTTTATATTCATAATTTGAAACGCCAATATATTTAATAGGTTCAATATCAGATAAGAGTTCTTCTTTTATTTCTCTTACGATAGTTTCTTCATGAGTTTCATGTTCTTCTACTTTTCCACCAGGAAACTCCCAATAACCTTCAAGTGATCTACCAGGTCCTCTTTTGCAACAAAATATCTCACCTTTACCATTACGAATAATAGCACAAACTACTTCAACGTGTTTCATTAGTTTTCTCCTTCTTCTGGTATTTCAAAATCAAACCAATATTCTTCTGGGACTTTATTATCAAGTTTGATATCAAACATTAATGTTGGATATTGTTCTTTAACTCCATCAACTATTTCTGTTGTATATGATAATCTTTGATTTATAAACTTACCAGTACCAAAATATGTAAAAGGCATAATAATACCATCTTCTTTTTTCATCTTTCTTATAAATAAATGTACTGTTCTTGTTGCAAGTAACTTAGGTCCATCTCCTTTAGTAGGAGTTGTATCCTTAACACTTTCCCATTGAAAAATACTAGGTGATAAGAATTTATCTTTATAATTTAGTCTTTCACTTTTTTCAACATCTTTATTTAAAGTAACATAACAGTAAGTTTCATGGTTCTTTGTATCAAATTCAGTTCCTCGCATATAAGGAGAAAAACTCCTTAGTTTTACTGTTTGAATTTGTTCAGAGTAATAATTACCATATAATTTAAATAAACCATCAAACTCACCAAATTCAATTTCATATCTATTTAAACCATAATCTAAGATATCACATATAAAATCTGATAATTTTTCTGTCATAATAACTTTAAGTTTATTATCTTTTATTAACCCTAAAGAATTTAAATGTATTAATGCATTATTAAATGAATCATTATTTACTTTAGAATTATAAGAAAGTATATCTTCTTTCTTATAATTACCTTCATTTAACATTTGCTTTAATATTAAATACTCATCTCCTCTAACAATTGGTAATAATCCAGATATAGAATCGGCAAAATCAATTTGTTCTTTGGTAAAAATTGGTAATGATTTTTCTCCAATTTTAGAAAGAAAGTTATAATAACTTCCATTACCATTATTCATTGATGTTTTCATAAACCTCATTAAATCTGGAGCACAATCATTATTTAAATAATCCATATGAGTTGGATATGTATCTTTCTTTAAAAATGATTTAAAGTTTTCATAATCTTTCTGTAAAAATGATTTTTTATTAAAGTTTTCTTTTTTAATGCCATCGCAATTTGAATAGATCTATTATAATTATTACCAATAAAATCAAGCACAGTTACATACTGTTTTCCTTCGTATTTACGTAATCCTCTACCTAATTGTTGTAAAAATATCGTTGATGATTCTGTAGGTCTTAAGAATAAAACCATATTAACTTGAGGTATATCTACACCCTCATTCAATATATCTACAGTACAAATAATCTCTAATGGATTATTATCATCTTGTAAATCATTAAATGCTTTAATTCTTTGTCCTAAATCATTTTTCCCAGTTAAAGCAACTGTATCAAATCCTTGATCTACTAACGCTTCAGCCATAAGAATTGCATGCGAAATACTAGTACAGAAAGCAATAGCTTTTAATTTACCATTTGATTTATGCTTATCTATTTCTTTAGCAATAAATTCTACATTCTCTACTTTTCCAATTTCTTTAGCTATATTTAAAGCATCAATATTACTAGCATAATTTACTAATTGATCTCTAATACCATAATAATGAAAAGGAACTACCAAATCATTAATAATAGCATCTCTTAGTCTCAATTCATATGGCACATTCTTATCAAACATACCAAATACATCTTCATTATCCATTCTTTCAGGAGTTGCAGTTAAACCTAATATAAATCCAGGTTTAAAATATTTCATTATTTTTTTATAAGTTTCCGCTGCAACATGATGACATTCATCCATTACAATATAATCAAATTCATCACAAGTAAAATCATTTAAATGCATTGATAACATCACATTAGATGCAAATATGAAATCAGCATCAATGTCTTTATGTTTACCAACATATAATCCATATGATCTTTCAGCACCAAAAACTTTCATAAAAGTTTCTTTAGCATCATTTAAAATCTTATCTCTATGTACAACAAATAAAACTCTTTTGGCATCATAATTACGAGCATCAAACGCAGCAAGATAAGTCTTACCAGATCCAGTAGCAGAAACTACTAATGATTTAGTAACTCCCATATCTCTATATCTTTGTATTTCTTTTAAGGCTTTTCTTTGCATTGCATTAGGTTTTACTTTAGATGAAACAGGATCAAAATAATCCATATCCCATTTATCAATAGCATAATCTAATTGCATTTTATATTTCTTAATAATTTCATTAGATAATTTATAAGTTCTATTCCATAATTCATCAAATTCTTTTTTAGCTTCAATATTAGATTCAAAATCATCTTTAGATTCTAAAGATACATTCCATTCAATATTTTTTAATAATGCAAATCTAGTTATATTTGTTGAACCAACAATAAATTCATAAGATTCATCATATTCAAATAAATATCCTTTAGAATGAAATCCATTATCACCAAAACAATTAAAATCAATATGACATTCAAAATTAGGATATGTATTCATCCAATTCATAAAAGTTCTTAAAGAAGCAATATCTGTGAAATTTTGATATGTTGAAGTTATTATTCTACCTTTTACACCTCGTTCTAATGCTTCTTGAATCACTTTTTCTAATAATACTAATCCTGCCTTTTTTATAAAACTTACAGTAAAAGAGAAAGATTTACATCTTTCTAATGAATTTTTTATAGAATCTAAAAATGTATATTCACTATAATTAGTTATAAATTTATTATTAATCATATAAATTGACGATCCTCTAAAATTTATGAAAACTATTAAAATTCTAATAATCCGTCTTTTAAAAACATATTGAAAATATCATCTGAAGTTATTTTGTTTTGAAGATATAATTCATAAATTTTTAATAATGTTTTTGTCTCAATAATAAGTGAACAATTATTTTTTGCTTTATCAATAACATCTTTAGAAACAGGTTGACGTTCTTCCAACTTGACCTGTCGTTGATGATTAATTATAAGTAATTGTTTAACTTTATTTATCTGATCAGGGCTCAAGTTATTATTATCAATATAATTACAATAATGATCATCCAATTGTGAAATATTATTTTTTTTGACGTTTGTACTTATTCCTTTTATCTCATATTTCATTTTTAATTATAATTAAGTTATTTTCTTTTTTTTCCAAATCTTTCTTCAATAATTTATCATTATAAAATGGAAAGCTTTCTAACCAATTTGGAATTTTTTCTTTTAGT
>JAEEJT010000113.1 GCA_016282055.1 Bacilli bacterium | reverse complement strand
TATCTTGAAAAGAATCCACCAATTAATGAAAAGATGATTAAAGCCATGTATCAACAAATGGGTAGAACTCCATCTGAAAAACAAATTAGACAAGTAATGGCTGCTGTTAAACAAAATAAATAAAATAAAAGTAGATTCATTTGAATCTACTTTTTTTATGCTTTTAATTCAGTTTTGTTTATTAATCTTTTTATATTTGGAATGTGCATAATAAAGATTAATGAGAAAGCACATATTGTAAATATTATATAATAAATAGATATTGGAAGTTTTGTTATTGGATCTATTTTAAGTATTGTAAATACAATAGATATTATAAGAAGAAGTGTTGTTGAAACAAGACTTGAAATAGAAGCAGTATTACTTATTTTTAAAGTTATTATAAAGCATAATAATCCAATTGGAATAAGAATTGGAATATATGCAAATATAAATCCTGCTCCAGTTGCAACAGCTTTTCCACCTTTGAATTTTAGATATATTGGGAATGAATGACCAATCATCGCAATAAATCCATATAATGATGGATCTAGTACCATATATTTTGATGGTATTATTCCATATCTAAATAAGGCAACGAATAAAGCACCTTTTAATAAATCTAATGTAAATGTAATATATGCGTATTTTCTTCCTAAAACTCTACCTGTATTAGATGCTCCGATATTATGACTTCCTACTGTTCTTATATCAACACCTTTTGAAAGTCCGATTAAGAATCCAAATGGAATTGAGCCTATTAAGTATGCTAAAAGAAGAAATAAGATTTTTAAAAACATATGACAACTCCTAAATTACATTTATCTATTATATAACATTCTTAATTAAAAAGCAAATCTAATTTTAAAGATTTTTGAATAATAAATATACTCATAATTTTATAAAAAAATATAGTTTTCCACAATTAATTGATGTCAAATATTAAAATTGATATAATTTATATATTGAAAATATCACTTTACTTTTGATTAATTATATGCTATAATATAAATATATAAGGAAATATTTTATAAGAAAGGAAATTTGTTATGGCTAAAACTACAAAATCTAAAACTAATGAATATACTTCTGATGAAATACAAGTTTTAAAAGGTCTTGAAGCTGTTAGAAAACGTCCTGGTATGTATATTGGGTCTACTGACTCAAGAGGTATTCATCATCTAGTATGGGAAATTATGGATAACTGTATTGATGAAGTTTTATCAGATTTTGCAAATCATGTAACTATTAGAATCAAAAAAGGTAACATTATTGAAGTAAGTGATAATGGTCGTGGTATTCCTATTACTATGCATAAAGAGGGTGTACCAACACCTCAAGTTGTATTTAGTATGTTACATGCCGGTGGTAAATTTGATAATACAACATATAAGGTTGCCGGTGGTCTACATGGTGTTGGTGCGAGTGTTGTTAATGCTTTAAGTGATTGGCTTGAAGTTACTATTCATCGTGATGGTAAAATTTACACTCAAAAGTTTGAGAATGGTGGAAGTACTATTCATAGACCAAAAATAACAACAGATCCTAAAAAACTTCATGGTACTACAGTTTGTTTTAAACCAGACCCATCTATTTTTTCAACAACATATATTGATTATAAACAATGTAGTCAAAGATTAAAGGAATCTAGTTATTTAATTAAAGGTTTAAAAACTGAAATATTTGATGAAAGAAATGATCTTCATGAAGTATTTGAGTATAGTAATGGTATAGTTGAATATGTTAAAGATATGACTGCTGGAAAAGAAAAATTACATGAACCAATTTTTATTAGTGGTACATATAATAATATCTACATTGAATGTGCTATTCAATATACAGCAAAAACATATTCAGAGAATATTTTATCATTTGTTAATAATATTAGAACACGTGATGGTGGTACTCATGAGACTGGATTTAAAACAGCTTTAACAAAATCTTTTAATGAGTATGCTCGTGTTAAGAAAATCTTAAAAGATAAAGATCCTAATTTAGATGGAGCAGATATTAGAGATGGTATTAATGCTTTAATTTCTATTAGAGTTCCTGAAGATGTTTTACAATTTGAAGGTCAAACAAAGGGTAAACTTGGTAGTGCTGAAGCTAAGTTTGCTGTTGATCAATTTGTTTCTGAGAAGATTAAGTTCTATTTGTTTGAAAATGGAGAGGTTGCTAATTTACTTATAAATAATGCTTTAAGATCTTTTAGAGAAAGAGAAGCTGCTAGAAAAGCAAAAGAGCAAGTTAGAGAAGTTAAAGCCATTAAAACAAAGAATTTAAATACAAATGGTAAATTAAGTCCAACTCAAGAAAAGAATCCAAAGATTAATGAGTTATTCTTAGTCGAAGGTGATTCTGCCGGAGGTAGTGCCAAACAAGGTCGTGATAGATTATTCCAAGCAATATTACCTTTAAGAGGTAAAGTTATTAATGCTGAAAAGACTAGAAGTGAAGAACTTTTAAAGAATGAAGAAATTCAAACTATGATTTATACTATTGGTACTGGTATTGGTAGTGATTTTAATATTAATAAATGTAATTATAATAAGATTATTATTATGACCGATGCTGATACCGATGGAGCTCATATTCAAATTCTTTTATTAACTTTCTTTTTTAGATATATGACTGGTTTAATTGAAGAAGGTAGAGTATTTATTGCTATGCCACCATTATATAAGATTAGTTCTAAGAATAAAGTTGAATATGCATGGACTGATGAAGAATTAAAAGAAAAGATTGATAATTTAAAACAATATGAAATCCAAAGATATAAAGGACTTGGTGAAATGAACTATGACCAATTATGGGAAACTACTATGAATCCTCAAACAAGAACTTTAATTAAAGTTAATATTGAAGATTTTGCTGATGCGGATAATAGAATTTCTGTTTTAATGGGTGATAATGTTGAACCTCGTCGTAATTGGATTGAAAATAATGTTTCATTTGATAATGAAGATAACTTTGATTTAGCTATTGCTGAGGTAGATGAAGATGAGTAGAACACCTAAAAAATTAACTAAAAAAATTGAAGATTATTGTAATGGAACAATTTTAAACCAAAATCTTGAAGTTATCTTTGGTGAGTGTTTTGGTAGATACTCTAAATATATTATTCAAGATAGAGCT
>JAEEJT010000112.1 GCA_016282055.1 Bacilli bacterium | reverse complement strand
TATTATGCTATCTATATTATTATAATTATTTATATTTTACTATCTATTTTTATTATAATTATTTGAATTAGTTATAACCTATATATATATGATATTATGATTCATTCTCCTGTCCTTCCTCATAAAGGTTTATCTCCGTAAAGTATGGAACAACATTCTTTAAGTGTATGTTTCTGTCAGCTATCTCTCCAGTAATTGGGTCACATACAGTTACTGTATTTAGTTCTTGCTTAGCAATTCTTAGCGGTCCAGTAAAATATGGGTCGAGTTTTCTTCTGTTGAACACTTTTACTAATACTAGATCTCCGGCCTTATAACAAGCTCTCATTCTTTTAATCTGTTTTCGTCGATCTTCCCAGAGTTTATTTGCAGTTTCAATATTGCTAATGGCCTCTTTAATCCATTTATCATGCGTAATAAATTTCCTCAGCCAATATTCTTCTTCGCTCTCCATATCATTTCTTTTTTCTATATTTAAGGTTAGTTCAAAGGGTTGCAAATCTCTTCGTCCATACAATAACTCAAAGCTACTAAATTTTGTAACTTCATTCTTTGCTGTTCTAAGAGCCCAAAGAGCACTATATAAGGTTTCATCCCAGGATTCTACCTTTTCACCAAGCAATCGTAAGTATTTACTTATTTCTCTATTTCGATTTTCTACCTCACCATTAGTCGCGGGATGATAAGTAGTAGAATAATGAACAAAAACATCGTGTAAATCAAGAAACGCTTTAGTCTTATCCGAAAAAAATTGTGGTCCATTATCAGTTATAAGAATTTCTGGAACTCCATGCCTTGAAAATACCATTTTTAAAAACTTGATTACATCGTCGGATTCTATAGTTTTAAGAGGTTCTGCCTCTACCCACTTTGTTAAATAATCTACCAATACTATAATATACTTATTATTATTCTTTGTAGTTGGTAAAGGACCGATCAAATCTAAACCTACTCTTGAAAAGGGATATCCAGGAGGAGTAGCTATGCTTTCCACATTTTTATTAAGGATTTGTGGTCTATATATTTGACACCTATGGCAGTTCCTAATAAATGTTTGTACGTCTTTCTTCATAGATTTCCAATAGTAGTCACGTTTCAATCGGTTATATGTTTTATATATACCTTCATGGCCTACTTGATGTGCTTCATTTATTAGTTCAATCTGTTTTGATCTATCTTTGATAATTTTCCTGATATTTTCGCCTTGCTTATAATAGTCAACACCATCAATATTTATGATTCTCTTATTTATGAAATCCTCCATGAATTTATTTATATTATCCTCATTATTCTCATTATTTGATTTGTTATTGCTTATATTATTATTAAGAATTGCATTTAATATTTCTTTATTATCATTTATTTTATTTGTAGGTATTCTGGATAAAGCGTCGGCAATTACGTTTTTCCTCCCCTCTTCAAATTGGACACTCACCTTCAGAATGCTAAGTTCGGTTATCCACTTTAAATGTCGGCTATTTGAAGGTTCTCTCTTAGAAAAGATGCTTACTAAAGGTTTGTGGTCAGTATATACAATAGTAGGAAATTTACTGACACTAAAATAAGGTTTGAATTTTTTTACGCAGTGGTATACTGCCTTACCTTCCAGGTCGGTGACACTGTAATTAGATTCCGAGGGAGAAAGAGACCTACTTTCAAAATATATGGGGACTTCAAGTTTGTCTTCATTAATCTGTAATAGAACTCCTCCTAGTCCATCTTTAGAAGCGTCTGTTCTTATGATAAAAGGTTTTGAGTAATCAGGCGGTGTTAATATCGGAGCTCTAGTTAAGGCATATTTTAAATTCTCGAAGGCAGAGTTACAAGAGTCTGACCAAACATACGACACATCTTTCTTTAATAGAGCAAATAGAGGACTAGCTATTTGGGCAAAGTTTCTTATAAATTTTCGATAATATCCAACTGCACCTAAGAACGATTTTAATTGTGTAGTGTTTTTTGGAGGTATCCAATTACAGATTACTTTAACTTTATCAGGAATTGGTGAAATTCCTTTTGTAGATAGAGTATGGCCTAGCAAAATTACTTCTTCTTTGAAAAATGAGCATTTTTCTAAATTTAATTTTAATCCATTTTCTTCCAATATACTGAAAACTTTAGTAAGGTGATCGATGTGCGATTCAACAGAATCTGAAAATACTATTAAATCGTCAATGTATATAAACAAGCATACGCCAATTAGGTCAAAGAATATCCTGTTCATTTCACGTTGAAATGATGCAGGGGCATTACACAATCCAAATGGCATTACACGGAATTTGTAATTACCAAACATGGTAGTAAATGTAGTTTTATCTTGATCATCAATGTACATTGGTACCTGGTGATAGCCGGAAAAAAGATCTATAGTTGATAATACTTTTGCATTCTTACCAATAAACATAAATATTTCGTCTATAAGAGGTAGAGCATATGAATCTTTAATGGTAACATTATTTAATTGTCTATAATCTACACACATTCTCCAATCATTATTCTTCTTTGGAACCAAAACAACAGGAAATGACCAGGTGGAATTAGATGGAACTATCAATTTATTATTTTTTAATTTAATTAATATTTTTTTTAACGCAACCATTTGAGATTTCGACAATCGGTATGCCTTTAACTTAATTGGAGAAGTATTAGGAAGTAATTCGATCCTGTGAGGTAATAACTTTGATTTACCGAGATCATCAGTCTTGATTGCGATAACGTTCTTGAATTTAATAAACAACTTACCAATTTCATTTCTTACCTTTTTAGGAACAGATGATATTATATCATTTATTAATTTTCCTTTCAAATTGATACTCTCATCAGCAGTATTATTTTCTTGGTCATTGTTAAAGGTAATTGTCACAAGAAGTGGTTCGGAATTTGAAACTGGATATTCTTCATCTTCTGACGAAGTATGATTGAAATTTATATCGTAAAGTAGATCTGTAAGTTTAATATATTTATTATTTTCATCAATATAATATAATATGTCATCTACTAAATTAATATCAAATCTATTATTTTTTAGGGAGTCAACACCAATTAGAATATCGAATATATCGTCTTTTTCAATAACTCTGAAGTATTCATTAAATATTCTACTACCGATAGAAATTTCTAAATTATAAATATCGCTATCAATGGAAGAGTTTGAATATGCTTGGAAAATAGTTTCTGAGATTCTTCCCACCGAAGGTTTGTTGATTTTTAATTTATTTAGCGCAGTGCGAGTGATGACGTTAACACTGGCGCATGTGTCTAAAAATATTTCGCAGTCCTTACCTTCCACCTTACCACGGACTTTGATTATTTTATGTTTTGAGATAATTGTCATTACATTAGTTATAATTTGTTTAGGGGTTAATTTTAGAGCCCTTAGAAATTCTGTCCTAAATTTTGGAAAGAGATCTAGAAGATATACTAATTTGGTTATTACATCTGTTGATGCAATCTCTTTAATTAAATCTTGAATACAGTATTCCCCAAAGGTTTCCATAAGTTTAATATGTCGTTCTGTTTGTTTAATAGAATTTTCATTTTTTTTATCGTTAGCATTTGTTTCATTTATTTTATTTTTTATATCTTTAATTCTTTCTTCTTTATTCCTTCTCTTAACATTTTTTATATTTTTTTCTGCAATAAAAGAAGGATCTAAATGCTTTAATTTTTCTGTCTTATTGTTTTCCTGGACACTGGTTTTGTCTTTTCCATTGCTAACTTTACTCATGGGACTTTCTACACTATTAGGTACAATTATATCTGGATCAGTCTCTCCTTCATCCTTTTCAATGTCATCCACCATAATTACATCATCAGTAGATTCCATTATTGGTTGTTCCGTCAATTGATTGTTATGTATGCTATTAGAAGAGTTTTTATTTTCATTATCAATATTATCAAAGTCTTCATTTTCATCATAATTATTATCATCTCCTTCATTGGTAAGTTCGTTAGTATTATTATTTATAACTTCACTATTTCTATCGTTATCATCCATACTAATATCTTTATTATGGTTAACGATATTAATACTATTATTAATGTTTGTTTTCATATTGTTTTGATTGTTATTATTATGATTCATAGCTACTGTTTGTATAGGTGTTGGATTATCCTTTAAATTAAATCTTACTTCCTTTCTTTCATAGGGCTTCTCATTATGTTTTTTATTATTTCTTGTATTACGAGTAGCTGCTGCCACAATTTCATATGATTTATTTAATATATTTTGTGTGCTATTATTATTATTATTTGTATTAAGGTAATTAATATTTTGTATATCATTAATATTATTATTCATTACAGGCAGAATTGTATCATTATCTACCATTGTCATGAGATTATTAATATTGTTATTATGATATAATTCATTAGTTTTCGATTTCATGTGATTGGTTTGTTTGATGGAAGTTATCCTTCTCCCATTTATTGGTTTAAAGACTTATTGATTAAGCCTTTTTCTTCCATCTCAGCCAATTGTTTATAAGTGTAGGGGCATGCTGAAGCTTTATGTCCCTCAAGTGTACAACGATAACAATGAAGATGATAACTATTATTATTATTGGATACCATTGTATTTATAACATTATTATTTTCCATTTCATTGTTATAATTATTTCCATTTTGGTAATTGAAATTTTGACTCGTATTAATAGAATTAATTTTATTACTATTATATTTTTGTTGATCATATTCTTTATTAGTAGTATTTATATTACTATTATTGTTTATATTGTCAAAATAATGTTCATTGTTGTTATCTCTTATTTCATTGGATGATTGGTGATTACTCATATCACTCATGTGATATTTATTATTATTACTCATATATTGATTAATATTATTAGTATTATTGTTTGGGACATTTCTATAGTTAAATTTACTATTATAACGATTTGTTCGATTTCCATTATTCAACTTATTGGTATTATTATTATTTAAATAGTAATTGGGATTACTCATATGATATACGTAATTTGGATTCCTAAAATTGTTAATATTATTCCATGGCTTAGATTTAGAATTCCAATTGTTTCCTCCCATAAATGTATTGTTCATATTATTATTTTTTGGTAGCTGATTTATCTGTAAATTTTCATAAAAAGGATGGTTCATTAATAAACTCATATTAGGCTGACTTTGTGTAAACATGATATGATTTCTCATATTATTGATGTCGTTCTTTTGATTAGCATTAGTAATTTCTTTTTCTGCTTCTTCAGCTACTTCAGCTATTTTGAATGCTTCATTTATTGTTTCGCATTCCGCAATCATAACCCTAGAACATGGAAATACACGAGAGCTAATAGCATTTGTATAGTCTTTTATAGATATAAGTCTCCTATATTCTAAGCTAAGTTTATTATATAATTTCTTGTACCTATAATTAAATTTTTTTAATGATTCCTCATCATTAATTTGTAAAGATTTAAGAACTGAGCATTTATCACTTTCTGTGATATGCATATGCTCTTCAATAGCATTTTGTATCTCTTTGAATGTTGGATACCTAATTTCATCTCCTCTTCTAGCTATTAACGAGTTTAAAGTTCCTTGAATATCTTCTTCAACAGCTTCCTTAGCCCAAGTGAAGATTCGTCTTGGTTCTCTTATGTCATATAGTTCTAATAATTTTGAAAAATCTGTAATCCAACTTTCTACATCTTTACCATAGTTAGATAAAAGAGGTAATTTTCTTTGTAACTTTGTAGCATCGAACATTATGAATATTATTATTATTATTTTTTTATAAATAAATGTATAATAATTATATAAAAAAATTATAGTCAAATAAAATTTCTATTATCTAATATATATTTGTGATTGTTATTTCTCTATTATTTTCATATTAATTTATTTGATCTTGCTTTCCCCCCACGTTGGGCGCCAAATTTTGATACGTTATTTTTATAAGTATCACTTTTCTTTGTGAGTTAGCAAGAAGTTGTATAAATAAACTAATATATTCTAATATAGAAATAATTATCAGTTATTACACAAACGTATAAAAATACAAAGTAGTAAACTAAGTTGTAGTCGTTATTTATTAACTTTATTTAGAGATTATTTTATTTACTTTTACAAATAATTATTACTTAAATTTATTATTTACTAACTAATTATTTAAATAAATATATTCCCCGAATATATTTATTTTATTAATACTAATAATAATTATCTTTAAATTCAAATATTTTAACTTATTTATTTTATATATATATATATATTTTTTTTATTTTATTTTATTCTTACTCCCGCACTCCCTTTTTAAAAAGTTATAATTTTTATTTTATACTTCTAATTTACTATAAATTAAATCCTATTGGTCATGAACTAATTAAATAAATTTAAATAATTTTTATACTATTATTAATTATAATATGTATATAATTTTACTAATTGATGATTTATTATATTTTATTATTATTTCATTGATAATTTTCCATTTTTAATAAATATTGTATCAAAATGCCCCCACTTAGCCTAAACTTCATCCCCTGAAGTTCATAAGGTGTAGGTAAGCATTTTTTTTT
>JAEEJT010000111.1 GCA_016282055.1 Bacilli bacterium | reverse complement strand
TAACAATCTCATTTAACTTTCTTGTGTAGAAATCATCTGTATTGTCATAAGTTAAACTTACTCCAAGAGTAGAAACAACAACAGGTGGAACAAGTTGAGCCATGATAGCATCAGTTATATCACATAACATAACAGTGCGTTTACATTGATCAAGGAATCCTCCAATCTTATTTGCACTATCTATTCTAATAGATTCATTACTATTCATTAAATTACTAATTGTAGTACTATCGATAGCTTGAAGTTTATTAACAACAGTAATTAATTCAGTAATTTCATCAGTCCATGCATTAACTTTACCAACGTAATAAGTTGTTGCATATTCATTATCTACGTTACCTGCAGGATATAAGATTAAACTATAATTTGTACTATTATCATTAATAGGTTTATAATCATAAACCTGATTACTTGTAACATTAGTATTGAATGTTGAATTAACACCGCTATCAACGTATCCATTAATCTTACTGATATCAATATATCTTGATTTAGCCATATGATTTAATACAGCACCAAGTTTAACAGCATCAATTGTACGTACATCAATACTTGCCATATCTGTACCTAAATCATTAACACTATCAATGATATAAAGTAATACATCAATTTCATTATCCCATTCTTTAATAGTAAGTTCTCTACTATCACTACTACTATACTTCCAACTAGATACACTTTCAAGAGACTTATCAATAACAGTTGGAACAATACCATGCAATACAATAGAATTATTAACTAAATGTAATGTTTCTTTAGATTGTGGAGTTAGGTTAAATGAAGTTAGAGTAGTTAATTCTTCTAGTCTACCTAGAATATTAAATACATTTCTCATTTCACCATTAATACTTCTTGAGTTATTAAACTCAACTTCAAATGGTTCATATCCATTATTATCAAATGTTCTCCATTGATCATCTGTAATACTTGTATTAATACATGTAGTTAAATCAGTTCCACCTAAACTTGTATTAGTACTACTTACTAATACTTTATGCATAAGTTTAGACATACTATGAACCATTAAATTACTTTCTTGTAATGTATCAGCAAGAACATTTTCTTCACTTGATGCTTGTAAGAACTTATCATAACTAAAGTTATTATAAGTTATATTACATCTAGTCTTTAAATTTCTTAAAGTTTTAATTAAAGAAACTAGATCACTACTAATTAAATTACGTTTTTCTTTATCAGTAGTTAATGGATTTCCATTAAAATCACTATCTAAATTAATATAATCTCTTAAGTTCTCTCCACTTAAAATAGTATATACTTCTTTACTTGATGTATCTTTTAATATACTAGATGCAAATAAAACATCAATATTAGATTCATATACAATATGATCTGTATCAATATTGTTAATATCAATTGTTCCACTAAATAATTCATTAATTGATGCAAATAGTTTTCTTAATTCACCTTCTTCAAGTATAGTATCACTATAACTAAAGCCAGGTTTTGTTGTATCAATAACAAGCATTCCACCTTTTTCTTCACTATTATTTTCAAGATTAGTAACAATTGTATCACTTATTATTTGACTAGCTAAAACTACTCCAATTTCATCATCATCATAACCAAAATGATTATTTAAAGAAGTTACTTTAGTAAGTAATGTATTAATTTCACTATCATTAGTTAATGTTGATGTATTAACAACATACTTACCATCTTCTCTTGTCGCAACAAGTAAAATACAAGAAGCAAGGATGGATTTAATTTCTTGTTTCCATTCACTAGTTTCATAATTTCTAACATTAGATTTAATAGTAAGAACACTATCAAAACTACAAATAGTAGAACCAATTGTATCAGTAATAATAACACTATCTAATACTTTATTTAATTCATCATCATTTAAATTAATAATTAGATTAATTAAACTATCAGTATTAGAATTATTAATCTTACTCATTGATACATTACCATCTTCATCTTTTAAAATAACATCACAAGATCTAACTAATGCTTTAATTTCACTACGCCATTCATTTAATCCATAAGTAGTTGTTGATTTTAAAGTAAGAGTTGAATCATAATTTTTTATTTGTCCAGATATAGAATTAGTAATAACATCACTCTTTAATACAATAGTCAAATCATCTTCACTAACACTATCATCAATAAGACCACAAATCATATTAAGTAATTCATCAGTTCCACTTGATAAATCATCAATAGACTTACCATCCTTTAATAATACTTTAACTGATGTAATCATCTTTTTAATTTCTACTTGCCAATCACTAGTTAAGAAATCATCACGTTTTAAATATTCAGGTATATCTAATACAGTAGATGTCATCTTATTCATATTACTTGCAATAGTATCAACAAGAATTGTACTTGCAGTAATCTTATTAATAGAACTATCACTTAAACCACGTAATTTATCAACTAAAGTATTAGTATCAAATGATTTAATACTATCAATGTTATAACTTTCAATATATGTTCCAGGGTTTTCAGGATCTTCCTTAGTCTCCCTAACAAATTCTTTAGCACCAACTAGCATTAATTTAAGTTCGCTTTTCCAAACACTAGTTGCCATATTTTCATTTCTTAAGTAAATAAATGAATCACTACCATGACTATAATCAATAACATACTTCTTAATTGTATCGGTAATAATATTACTATCAAATAAATTATCAATCTTATCATCAGATAAACCAAGAATTAATCCAACCTTATCATCATTAGATCCATTCATTAACTCATCATATAAGCTATTACCGTTACTATCAACTAATACTTTAGTAATAGCATTTAACATAAGTCTTAACTCACCACTAACAAGACCTCTATCTTCCCAAACAATATCATTACTTACTACAACAACACCATTTGTTTTATCAGGAAGCTTTTTAATAAATTGAACTAGAGAATCTCTTAATACAATACTTGATGTTATTTCACCAATATCATCATTACTACCACCTAAATTATTATTAAGTTTAGATACGTTATTAATTAATTGACTAATTAAATTATTAGAATCATTTAAATTACAATCTTTTAATATCTTCGTAGAATTTACAAGAAGTATTCTTAACTCACCTTTTTTAGTTATATTACCTCTACTATCTACCTTATCATACCAAAGATTTGAATCTACACTAATATTATCTAAACATAAAAACTCTTTTAATGTTTCATTAGAATCAATTAAATTATATAAGTTATAAACAACATTTCTAACTAAGAATTTACTTCCAACTAAAGTATTAACCTTTTCTTCATCAAGTGTTAATAATTTAGTAGTAATATCTCCACCATCTTTAAATAGATTAAATACAATTCTTGCTCCCTCTAATAATGTTGAAATCTCACTATCAGTCCATTCATTATCATTATCAAGAGGCATTAAAACAAAATTAAGATTTCCAGCTTTACTAACATACCAATTAATAATATTATTCATATTAAGTTGTAAAAGTTTATTACTAGAAATTCCAGTATTTAACGCATTAAATATCTCGTCAATTTGACTATCATCTAATCCACCAAGATTATTAATATTATCTCTATATTTGTATAAAGTACCAGCACAACTAATTAAATTCTTTAAATCTTGTTTACCAGTAGACTTCCAATCATAATTATTAGGAATATTAAATATATTCTCACCTAAAGTCATAGCAAATATCATACGACAAATAGGAGTTAAGTTTCCAGTTAACACATCAGATTTAAATAATTCATCAACGATAGGACTAGCACAATTAATTAAATATTGTCCATAGTCAACACTACTACCGTTAGTCATAACATCTTGTATAAAGCCACTACTAACAAGTACCTTACTAGCAAGAACAATACTTGTTAAATCACTAGGCTTTATCTCAACCTTATTTAATGAATTACGATATTTAACAGGCATAACATTATTAGCAATAACATATAGATTTTGTTTATTATTACTTAAAATCTTACTATTAAATACAGCACCAAATAAACGATTTAAATTCTCTTCATTAATTCCAGCAAGATTTAACTCATCATAATTTTTAGTCTTATTTATAATAGCTTGAATATCACTAAATGTAACAATATTCATATTACAAAATTCTTTATATATATTACCAATATTTTTAATTTCATCAGATAATTTAACATTAGTTAAATCAATAACAAGTTTAGAATTCTCATCAGCCTTAACATTAGATACAAGACCACCAATAACATAATATTGATTTTCATCTAAACCAATATCAATACTACTTAATATATCATCAGATTCATTACTAAACTCTAAATTACTCTTATTACCATTTATATATAAATATCCATCAATAATCTCTAAACTTGGTTTAACAAATACATCAATTTTTTCAACGTATTTATCTAAAAATTCAATTAAAGGATCATTTAATATATCAATTAATTCAACTTCAGCAATCTTATTAATTAAAGTATCAACCTTATCAGAATTAGTAGTCATAAGATTATCCATAAGAGCAGTACCATTAATACTCTTTCCTTCAAGGAAATCACTAATCTTATAACCAGTTGATGTTAACAAATCAAGCCCAGAAACAACAACATCTCCAATTTGATTTACTAATTCTTTTACTTCAATGTCTTTAACCAAACTGATTATTTCATCAATATTAATATAATTATTAGTTTCAGTATCACTTAAAAGTTTGACTCTATTAGTAAATACTTCAACTCCAACAGGAATAACAATTTTAATAAACTTTAATTCTTGTAACTTATCAAAAACTTTACTAACAGTATCAGTATTTATATTATCAAAAATATCCTTTTTTATTGTTATATTTCCAGAATCATCTTCTAACTTCCAATCATCTATTATAAATGGCGTTAAAACTTCATCTCTAACAATTCTAGCTACATCAATTATAGTATTTAATTCACTACGTACACTTACACTTTCTCCTTCGTAAGTAATACCATACATACTATCAAAACACTTTTCATCAATCGCTGTACCTTTAATCTTTATATTTCCATATAATTTACCTAATACAGTATTACGATAAACATGTGCATAATCATTAGCCATAACAACATAATCCATGAAAATTGGATCATTAGTTGATAAAGTTACCACTTCATTTTTTCCTAAACTTAACATGACAGTTTCAGTTTCGCTATCACTAGCTTCAGTAACTAAATCTGTTGCATTACTAACAATAGAGAATATACCACTTAGAGGAACACAGAATATAAAAATAATAAAAATAGCATTAACAGAGCCTACTAAAGCACCTAATAATTTACTAGATCCACTAGGCTTAGCATTAACTGTTTTACCTTTTTTATTAACAACTTTCTTTCTAGGTTTTATTAATAAATAGATAATACCAAAGATAATATATATAATATTCCAGTTTAATAAGAATAAAACAAATACAAATATAAATCTAAATACAGCAAGTAATAAACTATATAAAAGTGTATATGTTGCAGTCTCGGTAATAACAATATCTCCAGCATATCTAACAAGCATTCCATCTTCAACTGTTGTTAAACCAAGTAAACGTTCAACACCAATACAAAGTAATTCATTAAAATTAGAACAAACATATTGTTCTTTTATAGAACTAAAAATATCTTGATTAACAAGATTAGTATTGTAATTTAAAAGTATTTTGAATACTACTCCAGCTAAAAAGTATCCTCCT
>JAEEJT010000110.1 GCA_016282055.1 Bacilli bacterium | reverse complement strand
TGCAATCTCTTCTAATTCTTTTATTGATTTATTTTTTAAATATTCAGGAGACTTAATTTCATATATATGTTTATATTCTCCCATAGATCCTCCAAATACAAGTAAGAATTATTATTTTATTCTACTTTATTAACTACTAAATCTTTTGCTTCTTCTAATTTCTTCTTACAATATTCAGATAATTCTAATCCTCTTTTGTATTTGACAATTGATTCTTCAAGTGATAATGAACCACTTTCAAGTTCTTTTATTATTTCATTTAATTCTTTTAAATAATCTTCAAATTTTTCCATAATTTTATCCTTTTATTTAATATTTGCTTTAACTTTGCCATCATGGAAGGCAATTTCAATTTCATCATTTTTATTTAAATTTTTACTAGAAGTAATTAATTTATCATCTTTATAAACTAATGTATAACCTTTTTTCATAATATTTAAAGGATTAACTAATATTAATTTATCAATTGTTTTTTCAAATAATGTATTCTTATTTTTAATTATATTTAAATAATTCTTATTTAATGTTAATAAATTATTATCAATTTCAATTAATTTATCATCAATTCTTTTTGGTAAATTATAAATATTTAATCTTTTAATTAAACCATCAAGTTCTATTTTTTTACTATTAATAATATTAATAGGTGAATATGAATTTAATTTATCTTGTAAAAACAATAAATCTTTATATTTATCATCAATTACTTTAACAAAATTTTTAAAATAATGATTGCTAATTAATAATTCATAATTTCTATTAATATTATTTAAATTATTTAAATATAAAGACTTTAATTTATTTTGGTTGAGATTTAAGCTATCAATGATTGATGATTTATCTGGTGTAACTCTAACAGCAGCTCCAGTTGGCGTTGGAGCACGGTCATCAGAAACAAAATCACAAATTGTATAATCATTTTCATGACCAACACCACTTACAATTGGGGTATTTAGGTTATAAATTGTTCTGGCGAGGTCTTCCGAATTAAAACAACTTAAATCCTCAATCGATCCGCCACCACGGGCAATGATCACAACTTCAACTAGATTATCACTATCAACTTTCTTTAAAGCTTTTATTAATGATTCGGGAGCATCTACTCCTTGAACTAATGCTTTATAAAGAAAAACTTTCGCAATGGGGAATCTTCTTTTAATTGTTGATAAAATATCTTGTAAAGCATCACCAGTATCACTTGTGACAACACCAATTGATTCCGGATATTGCGGAATCTTCTTCTTATGATTAATATCAAATAAGCCTTCTTTATCTAGCCTATTTTTAAGTTCTAAAAATTGCTGGAAAATGAGACCTTGACCAAATTCCGTAATCGAGGAAACAATTAGATTATATCCTCCTCTTTTGGCATAACTTGTAACACTACCAGTGATTAAAACTTTCGCTCCATCAACTGGCACATATTTCGAATTACGCAAAACATTCTGAAAGATGATCGCACTAATTTCTGATTCTTCATCTTTCAAAACAAAATATAAATGCCCTTTAGAAATTCTCGCATTCGAGACTTCGCCTTTGATATAAACTACTTTTAAGGCGATATCAGAATCTATTTTATAGGCAATATAGCGATTTAAGGCACTGACAGTTAAATATTTAATTTCTTGTGCCATTTAGTTTTCTCTCTTCGATGAATTTCGCAATCTTATCAATTACTGAATTATTAAACTTCGAAGATAAGAAATCTTTAATTTCCGAATATTCTTTCGAAAGTTCAATAATTTCATTAATAATGATCGCTTTAGGAGTATCAGTATAAAGAAGTTCATAAGTACCAATTCTTAAAATATTTCTATCAACATAAGATAATCTATCTAATGGATAATTATCTAAATTGATAGCGATGATCTTATCAATATTAGAAATATTATTTATAACACCATTATAAATCTTTTCCGCAAATTTCTTATCATATGATATATCAACTTCATCATCACTAGATTCTTCTAGTAAATTTTCAAAAGAATCAAGATTTACATCTTTATCACATAAATCATATTGATATAACATAAATAATGCTTTAACGCGACTAATACTTCTTTTCATTGCATTCTCTCCATTTTAATTACATAAATAATTATAGCATAACTACCCCTTTAAATCAATAAACAAATAATTATTTCAAATAATACAAAAAAGAGTTCTCAAGTTATTGAGAACTCTATCTTTTTATTAATAATTGTAGTTATCCTTAACTAATTGATAATCTCTTTCAAGGTCTTCTACTGAGTCATAACAATTAGCCCAAGAATAAGCTGCATCACCGAAATTAACATTGCTTAAATCAGCGGCTTTAACTTCTTCAAAGTAATTATTATCCATATTATAGATTTGACGATCTCCGGTTGGATTTTCCGCATATCGATAATTGTCTGTTAGTTCAACTGAATTACAGCCATTAATGAATGTGTTGTAATGAACTTGAACATCGAGAGAATTTTCATTATAATTTGCAGTTCTTGGACGAATACAACACCAATTATATCCAGCATGGTCAAATGTATTATGGATTATGTTGATTTGAACATTACCACGGTGTTCATCAACCATGTTTCTTGTGTCAATACATGTCGCAAGAATATCCTTGAAATAATTATCTTTAATTTCAAAAGCCAACTCGCCAACGCCCAAAATTCTAAATACACCTTGATCATTTCCATCGAAATAATTATTTTTCATTTCAGCATATCCATATAAACAATTATGAATACACATATAATCATAAAGTTGAGCTAATTCATTTCGAATAAACTTATTATTATTGAAATATAGATTATGGACAGTCGCAAATTTAAATACTCGCATTGATTGAGTATTAGGAACATAATTACCTTCAATACGTAGATCTACAAGTTCAG
>JAEEJT010000109.1 GCA_016282055.1 Bacilli bacterium | reverse complement strand
TTGTGTAAATCATATTTGTAGGAGATATATATGTTTTTAATGAGATTTTTAAGTGCTTCAAGTGTTATCCAATATATATGTGATAATATAGTATGGGGTATTCCATTATTGATTTTAATAATGACTGCAGGTTTAATTTTAACTATAAAGATGAGAGGAATCCAATTTAAACACGTTGGTGAATCTTTAAAATATATGGTTAGCAATGAAACAAGTGGTGGTGGAGAAGTATCCAGTTTTGGTGCTTTGTGTATTTCGATGGCTGCTACTTTAGGTACTGGTAAGATTGTTGGTATAGCATGTGCTATTCAACTTGGTGGACCTGGTGCTTTGTTTTGGATGATTGTTGCTGCAATACTTGGTATGGCAACAAAATATGCTGAAGGTTTTCTTGCTATAAGATTTAGAAGACAAAAAGAAGATGGAACTATTATTGGTGGACCTTTCTGTTATATAGAAGATGGTATGGGTAAAAAATGGAAATGGCTTGCTATTTGCTTTGCTATTTTTGGAGCTTTAGCTTGTATTATGGGAATTGGTACAATGACTCAAATGAGTTCAATTTGTGATTCTGTTGTTTCAGTATTTGACCCAGAAAAAACTAATACAGTTAATATTATTGGTGTTAGTGTTCCAATTGCAAGTATTATTATTTGTGCTATTGTTACAATACTATCAGCATTTGCTATTATTGGAGGGATCAAAAGAATTTCTAAAATGAGTTCTATTTTAGTTCCTGTAATGGCAATTGGTTATTTCTTAGTTTGTTTAGCTGTTGTATTATTTAATATAAATAAAGTACCTAGTGCATTATTAACTATTGTTAAAGAAGCATTTAACTTTAAAGCTGCGTTTGGTGGTGCTGCTGGATTTGGTATTCTTGTTGCTTTAAGACAAGGTGTATCTAAAGGTGTATTTTCAAATGAAGCTGGTTTAGGTAGTGCTCCTATTGCATTAGCTAGTGCTCAAACTGATAATCCTGTTAATGAAGGTATGGTTTGTATGGCTAGTACTTTTATTGATACAATGGTTTTATGTTTAACAATTGGTATTGGTATTGTTATTACTGGTTCTTATAATGTTGGTGAAAATGTTAAAGGTATTGAAATTGCCGTTAATACATTTAGTATTGGATTACATATTCCTCATTTACCAGCTGCAATTATTGTAATGCTTTCTATTTCAACATTTGCATTTACAACTATTATTGGTTGGAATGTATATGGTGAAAAGTGTATGGAATATTTAACTAATAATAATAAAGTTGTTTTATATATCTACAAAGTTATTTATATTACAACTATTGCAATTACTCCATTATTATCACTTGAAACTATTTGGAATATAGCTTCAATGTTTAATGGTTTAATGGCATTACCAAATCTTATTGGTTTAATTGCTTTAAGTGGACTTGTTGCAAAAGAAACAATTTCTTATTTTAAGAATAGAAAAAATAAAAAAGAAAATGAATTAAAAACAGAAGCAAATTAATCATACTCTAATGAGTATGATTTTTTTTATTCTAAATTGTTGATAAAATAATAATTTTATTATATAATAGAATTATAAGATAGTCGTATTTATTGTTTTTGTTATTTTTTATTGAAAATTTTAAAAAAATTTATTGTATAATTATTTGTAGAAATAATTAAGAAAGGATTATGTTATGAATAAAATTATTACAATTGGTAGACAATTTGGTAGCGGAGGACGTGAGTTCGGTAGAAGACTTGCAGAAGAACTTGGTTATGAATACTATGACAAACAAATTATTAGTGAGATAGCTAAGAAGACTGAATTATCTGAAGAATATGTTAAAAATGTTGTAGAGAAAGAGCCACATCAATTATATCCAATTACTATTGGTAGAAGTATGTTCTATTCTAGTGATTATGAGATTAAACAAATTCAATCTATTTTCGAAGCTCAATGTGAGATTTTAAGAGAACTTGCTGAAAAATCTAATTGTGTTATTGTTGGTAGATGTGCTGATTATATTTTAGATAAGTTTAATCCTTATAAAATATTTGTTTATGCATCTATGGAAAGTAGACTTAATAGATGTATTGAAAGAAATGAAAATGTTAATCTTCCTTTAAAAAAGTTTAAAAAAGAAATGGAAAAGATTGATAAAAATCGTGAAAAGTATTATGATTTCTTTACAGGAAGAAAATGGGGAGACAAAGACAATTACGATCTAATGGTTAATACAAGTAATTGCGATATAAAAGAAGTTGTTAGTGTTATAAGCAAATTATTTAAATAAAAAAAGAGGTTCTATTGAACCTCTTTAATTTTGATATTTTGATTTGCATCAACTATAGTGTAGAAATGTTTATTACGTTCTAATAATGTGAAAATAATTAAACCAACTACCATAACGCCAGCTTCACCTAATCCAACCCATAATGCATTAATAAAGAATGGTTCTTTATATGCTATTGCTAACATTAGACCAACAATTAAAGCATTAGAGATTACTGGGTATATTATTGCAATATACTTTTTCTTAGAAAGCATAACGCCTACTACTGCAAGAGCTGTTGCTACAGTACCAAAAGGTACATCATATAATGCTGTAGGGCTAAAGAAATTAGCGATAAATGTTCCAACAATAAGTGCAATTGAATAATCTTTTCTATAGAAGCATAGTAATACTAATATTTCTGATACTCTAAATTGCATCATACCATATGAAAGTGGTTGAATTAATACTGTTAGGACAACATATAAAGCAGCAACTATTGCTAAACGTGTAATAGTTTTTACCTTAGTATTCATATTTTCCTCCTTGTTTTATTTATTTGGATGGTTAATCAAGGCAACATCCAGACTAGTATTATAACATAACTAAAAAAAAAAGTATAGATTTATTTTATTTTTTATTGTAAAATATAAATATATGTCATTTTATTATATATAATTTTTAGGAAAAATTTAATTATTAATTTTATTAATTTAAGATTAAATTAAGTTTTATGAATTAAAATTATATTAAATTAGAGGTGATAAAATGAAACTACTAATCGTAGAAGATGATAAAAACTTAAATAATAGCATTTCTGAAATGTTAAAACAATTTGGCGACATTGATCAATCTTTTGATGGCGATGATGCATCTTATCAAGTCGAACAAGATATTTATGATTTAGTTATTCTTGATGTTATGCTTCCTGGAATAGATGGATTTCAAGTATTAGAACATATTCGTAAAATTTCAACATGTCCTGTTTTAATGTTAACAGCAAAGGACACCACTGATGATAAAGTTAAAGGTTTAGGGTTAGGTGCTGATGATTATATGACAAAACCTTTTGCACGTGATGAGTTAATTGCTAGAGTTAGTGCAATTCTTAGAAGATATAATAATAATTTTAGTGGTTTGAATTTAACATTTAAAGGAATGAAGTTTGATCTTGTTCATAAAAGTGTTAGTATTGATGGAAATAAACTTGATTTAGTTGGTAAACCATATGATATATTAGAGTATCTTGTTCGTAATAAGGATATTATTATTACTAAAGAACAATTATTTAATAGAATATGGGGATTTGAATGTGATACTATTTGGAGTGTTGTTGAAGTATACATTAGCGGTCTTAGAAAATGTTTAAAAGAATATGGATATCATAATTATTTAAAAACTTTAAGAAATGTAGGTTATATGTGGAGTGAAAAAGAATAATAGTTTTGAAAATAAACAAATTAAAAAACAATATATAAAGTTAATAATTACAAACTTTTCTGCATTTTTAGCTGTTTTCTTGATTTTCTTTTTTTCATCAATTATGGTTGTTAATGGTGTTTTTTATAGAGATTTAGAAAAAGAACTAGAAGAGTACACTAAACTATCTTTTGATCCTTTGTATAATTATAATAGATTAGGTATAAAGAATGCTCGTGTTATGGCAATTTATTATGATAAACAAGGTGGTATTACTTCATTTTATGATGATGTTAAACAAGAATGGGTTAAGAATTATTCTCATCAATTACTTAATTATTTAGTTCCTAATTATGATACATGGGAATATAAGAATGATGAAGATAAATGCTTTGCTGTAGTTAAGAATTCTGATCTTTGTGAGATTAATGATGAATTGTTTAAGATATATGAGTTTGAAACTGTTGAATTAAGTGATGGTTCTATTTATAATTTTATTACTGTTTCTTTTCAACTTGCTAATAATCCTAATATTCCTCAAAATCCTGCAAAGTATTGTAAGTTATTAATAATGTGTAATCCTGAAATTGCAAGTAAAAATAATCTTATTCAGATATATTTAATAATGGGGCTTATTGTACTTGTTGTTGGTGCGTTTGCATCTGTCTTATTAACAAGTAATGCTATTAAACCTATTGATTTAAGTTTACAAAAACAATTGAGTTTTGTAAGTGATGCTAGTCATGAATTAAGAACTCCACTTGCAATTGTTCAAAGTAAACTTGAAAATATATTAACTAAATCTGATGCAACAATACTTGATGTAAGTGAAGATATTGCTATATCGTTAAATGAGGTTCAAAGACTTAATAAATTAACAACAGAATTACTGGCTCTTGCTAAAAGTGATAATAATTCTGCTGTTATGAATTATTCTTTTGAGAATGTTGGTGATGTTTTATGTGATACAATTCAAGCATTTAAAGAAATTTGTGAAATAAATAATAAAGTATTTACTATAAATATTGATGAAGTTAATAGTATTATTGATAAAGAAAAAATTGTTCAACTTGTTATGATTTTACTTGATAATGCTATCAAGTATACTAATGAGAATGATAGTATTAATATAACTATTAATAAGAAAAATGCTGAATATGATATTATTGTTTCTGATACTGGAATTGGTATTAGTGATGAAACTAAGAATAAGATGTTTGAGCGTTTTTATAGAGAAGATAAAACAAGAAGTAGAGAAAGAGGAGGAACTGGTTTAGGTCTTTCTATTGCTAAAACTATTGTTTTACAACATAAAGGTAAAATTACTGGTGATCATAATTTACCAAAAGGTACTAAGATTATTGTTACTTTACCAATTAGAAATCAAAAATAAGAATCTAAGTAATTAGATTCTTTTTTGATTATAGTTTGATATTTACTTTTTTGGCTTTTTTTTGTATAATATATTAATAAAAGGAGATATACATATGATTAAAATTTATAATTCATTAACAAATAAAGTAGAAGAATTTAAACCAATTAAAGAAAATGAGGTTTCTATGTATGTCTGTGGACCTACTGTATATAATAGATTACATATAGGTAATTCTCGTCCTGTTATATTCTTTGACGTTGTAGCAAGATTCTTTAAGTTTTTGGGTTATAAAGTTACTTATGTTTCCAACTTTACTGATATTGATGATAAGATTATAAAAAAAGCTATAGAAACTAATACAACTGAAGTCGAGGTTGCTGAAAAATATATTAAAGTTATATTAGAACTTTATAAGAATTTAAATTGTTTACCACATGATTATAATCCAAGAGTTACTGAGAATATGGAAGAAATTATTGCTTTCATTGAACAAATGGTTGAAAATGGTGGAGCGTATGTTGTTGATGGTGATGTTTACTTTGATGTATGTAAAATTCAAGAATATGGCATTTTAAGTGGTCAAAGTATTGATAATCTTTTAAATGGTGTTAGAATTGAAAATAGTGATAAAAAACGTAATCCTATAGATTTTACATTGTGGAAAAAGACTGATGTTGGTGTTAAGTGGCCTAGTCCTTGGGGTGATGGTAGACCTGGATGGCATACTGAATGTGTTGTAATGATAAATAATATTTTCCAAGGGATGATTGATATTCATGGTGGAGGATTTGATTTAAAGTTTCCTCATCATGATAATGAGATTGCTCAATCTTTATGTGTTTCTAATCATAAGATTGCTAATTATTGGATGCATAATGGTAGAGTTGATTTGGCTGGAACTAAGATGAGTAAATCTTTAGGAAATGTTATTTGGGCTGATGAACTTGTTAGTGAACTTGGTAGTCAAGTTTATAGATTAATGATGTTAAATGTTCCTTATCGTCAACTTATTAATTATCAAGAAAGTCTTGCTGAACAATCTAAAACTGATTACGAAAAGATTCGTAAGACATATGTTTCATTATATAGAAAACTTGAAATTGATGATAATTTAATAATGAAAGATTATTGCTTAAATTATAAGAATGATGAAGTCAATGGTTTAGTTAATGAATTTGTTGAGAGTATGAGTTGTGATTTTAATACACCTAATGCTATTACTGCTATTTTTAAAACTACAAAAATGATTAATACTTTAATTAGAAATAGTAATACTCCAGTAAGTTTATTACAAGAATTATTCCTTGCATTAAAATCTATGTTATGGGTTCTTGGAATTGATGTTGATATTAAGCCTTTATCATTAAATGATATTATCCTAGTTAAGTCTTGGAATGAAGCTAAAAAAGCTAAAGATTTTGCTAAAGCTGATTTATTAAGACAACAAATTATTGAAAGAAATATTGAACTATAAATGATTGATGAATTTAAAAAAAGTATAGATACTAGACTTATTAATGGTTCTGACCTAGCTTATATCGGGGATGCTTATTATGAGCTATATGTTAGATGTTATTTACTTCATAAAGGTATTACTAAACCTAATGAACTTCATAAACTTGCAACAAAGTATGTTCAAGCTGAAAGCCATGCTTTAATCGTTGATAAATTGATGGATAGTTTTGATAGTTCTGAGTTAGATGTATTTCATCGTGGTAGAAATTATAATTATAGACATCATAATAAAAATGGCAATATGAGTCAATATTTAAAAAGTAGTGGTTTTGAAGCTTTAATAGGGTATTTATATATTAATAATAACTATTCTAGATTAGAAGAAATTATGGGATTGAGTATTAAAATTATTGAGGATAACTTAGGAGAAAAAAATGTTTGAAATACTTTATGGTAAGAATTCTTGTATTGAAGCAATTAAAAAAGGTAGAGAAATTACTGAAGTTTTAATTACAAATAATAATAAAGAATTAATACCTTTATTTAAAGAAAAAAAATTAAATTATAAAATTGTCTCAAAAGAAGAACTTGATAGTTTAGTTAAGAATAATACTGGATCTAATCAAGGAATTGTTTGCAAAGTACTTTCATATGAGTATTCTAGTTTAAATGATATAATGTCTGATGATAATAATTCTTTAATTGTTATGCTAGATGGTTTTGAAGATCCTCATAATCTAGGTGCTGTTATTAGAACTTGTGAAATAACTAAAGCTGATGGAATAATTATTCCTAAAAATAGAAGTGTTAGAGTTAATGAGACTGTATCTAAAGTTAGTGCTGGTGCTATAGAGAATGTTAAAATTTGTATGGAAACGAATTTAAGTCAAACAATAAAAACATTAAAGAAAAATGGTTATTGGATTTGTGGTGCTGAAGCTTTAGATGAAAGTAAGAGTATATGGGACATGGATTTTAAAATGAAAACATGTCTTGTTATTGGTTCTGAAGGATTTGGTATAAGTAGACTAGTAAGAGAAGAATGCGACTTTTTAGTGAAAATTCCTATGTGGGGAAAAGTAAATTCACTTAATGCTTCTGTTAGTGCTGCTGTTATTATGTATGAAATTCGTAGACAACAAAATAGTAAATAAATGTAGAATTTTCTACATTTTTTTATTTTTTATAAAAATATATTAATAGTTAATAAATCTTTATTATTATTTTACTAATTTTATCTATTTATTTTAATATCCTTATTTTTGGTTTATTTAATATATAATAGTATAAGGGTATGTAAAGATAGTTAAAATTAAGATGAGTAAATATAATGATAATGAATTAATATATTTAATAAGTGATGGTGAATATATTTATTTTGAGTGTTTAGTTGATAAATATCTACCTTTAATTATAAATAGGCTTGTAAAATATAAAATACCAAAACTATATTTTGATGATTATATTCAAGAAGGTATTAATATATTATATAAATGTGTTGATAGCTTTAGAGATGATTATGGATATGCGTTTAATTCTTATTTTGATAGAGCTCTTCAAAATAAGATATGTCTAATGCTTAGAAAAGATAAAAGATACTTTAGTATTGTTACATTTTGTGATAATGAAGTCGTTGACTATTTAGTTGATAAAAATGATGAAGTAACAAATAGGATAACACTTATTGAAAATTTAAATGATTGTGTCCAAAGTATAACTCCTATATTATCTTTAAAAGAAAAAATAGTTCTTGATAAAATGCAATCAGGTTTAAAACCAAGAGTTATATCTAAAGAACTTCAAATGGATATTTCATCTGTTTATAATGCCATTAAGAGGATTAAGAAAAAAGTTAATCTTAAGATATAAATCTAATTGTGTTTTATATAAAAACATTGTATAATATTTCTAGTTATATCTATTATTTGTCATAATAAGCGTATTATAAAAAAATAATTGTAAATTAGTTTTCTAAGGCCAAAAATACAATTGACTTTTATTAAAAATTATTGTATAATATCTTGAAGTATTGGAGTGTTTATTATGAGAGAAAAAGTTATACTCATTTGCGAGGAATGTCTTTCCCGTAATTACACAATTGAAAAAAACAAATTAAACAATTCTGAACGTATGGTAATAAAAAAATATTGTCCAAAATGCAATAAACATACAGTTCATAAAGAAACAAAATAGTGGAGGAAAAATAGATGGCAGAAAAAGAGAAAAAAAGTTTATGGGATATAATTAATACTGAATATGCTTGGGAAGGTATTTTATTATTAGCTGTTGCTATTATAGCATTAGTATTCGGTGCATTAATCATACAAGGCGTAAATACTAGTGGAGAAAAAGGATTAGTTGTTAATGAAAATTTCTTTTTAATTGGTGAATATCCAAAGGCATTTGCTTGGATTCTTATTGTACTTGGTGCACTTTCATTAGTACTATCTGTTTGGCCTTATGTTAAACCATCAATTTTTGAATTAAAGAGAGTATCATGGCATACTAAAAAAGTTATGCTTGAAAATACTTTAATTACTTTTGGATTTATTTTAGTATTATTCTTTTTATTCGTAGGATATGATTTATTATTAAATCAAGTTGTTAAACTATTTAACTGGCTTGGTGGATTGTTAAGATAGGATATAAATTATGAATGATCGTAATTGGTATGTAGTTCAAACTTATTCAGGATTAGAATCAGTTGCAAAAGAAAATATTATTAGACGTGTTAAATCAATGAACATGGAAAATGTTATTTTCAATGTTTTAGTTCCTGAAATTAAGGAAATGGTAAAAGATAAAAAAGGTAATTTAAAAGAAACTATTACTAAACCATATTCAGGTTATGTATTCATTGATATGATTCAAACAGATGAAGCTTGGTTTATGGTTCGTAATACACCAATGGTTACTGGATTCTTAGGTTCTAGTGGTGGTGGTGCTAAACCTGTTCCACTACAAGAAGATGAAATTGCTCCTATTTTAAAGATGTGTGGCATTTCACTTTTAAAGAATTTTGCTGGTAAAGTTGGGGATAAAGTTAAAATTACTGCTGGAAGTTTTACAGGTCAAGAAGGTATCATTGATGAAATAGATACTCAAAGAGAAGTAGTTAAAGTTTTAGTTGATTGCTTTGGTAGACAAACTCCTGCAGAATTAAATTTTAATGAAGTTGTTATATTATAAAATTAAAGGTTATAGTTTACTATAACTTTTTTATTTTATGAGGAAATATTAATTAAATATTTTACTTGACAAGTAAAGCAAAATAGTGTATAATATTTAAGTGCGTTAATCAGCATTACTATTTTATTATTAGTGGGAGAGTTTGTAAAAAACTCAAGTGTACCACATCACGGACAAAAAGGAGGTGTGTCTCGTGGCTGCAAAAAAAATTACGAAAGTTGTAAAACTTCAATTAAAAGCAGGTAAAGCAACACCAGCTCCACCAGTCGGACCAGTATTATCACCTACAGGTATTAATACTCAAAAATTCTGTCAAGAATTTAATGATAAGACTAGAGAGATGGGAGATTTCTATATTCCTGTTGTTGTTAGTATTTACGAAGATCGTTCATTTTCTTTCATCACAAAGACTCCCCCAGCATCTGATTTATTAAAGAAAGCTGCTGGAATACAAAGTGGTTCTGCAAATTCTAAGACAACTACAGTTGCTAAGATTTCTAAAGAAAAAGTTAAAGAAATCGCTACAACTAAGTTACCTGACTTAAGCGCTTATACTGTTGAAGCTGCTATGAAGATTATTGAAGGAACTGCTAAAAACATGGGAATTGTTGTTGAAGACTAATTAAGACAACGAAGTTTCTAGTCCTGAGTAAGTTGATAATTCAACTTAAACTGTGGAAGGAATTTCCGTTAGACCACATTTAAGGAGGCAAAAAAATGGCTAAAAAAGGTAAAAAATATATTGAAGCTGCAAAGAAAGTTGACAGCAATAAAAAGTATAGCCTTACTGAAGCTGTAGAATTAGCAAAAGCTACAAGTTGTACTAAGTTTGATGCATCTGTTGAATTAGCATTTAGAATGAACTTAGATTCTCGTAAAGCTGAACAAAATTTACGTGGAGCAATCGTTCTTCCAAATGGAACTGGTAAAACAAGAAGTGTATTAGTATTAACTAAATCATCTGATAAAGCAAAAGAAGCATTAGCTGCTGGAGCTGATTATGCAGGTGAAGCTGAATACCTAGAAAAAATTAAAAGCGGTTGGTTTGAATTTGATGTAATCGTTGCAACACCAGATATGATGGGTGAATTAGGACGTTTAGGTAAGATTTTAGGACCTAAAGGTTTAATGCCAAATGCAAAAACTGGTACTGTTACAATGGATGTTACAAAAGCTGTAAATGAAATTAAAGCTGGTAAAGTTGAATATAGAGTTGATAAAGCTGGTAATATTCAATTAATCTGTGGAAAAGCATCATTTGAAGCTAGCAAACTTTGCGAAAACATTCGTACTATTTTCAATGTTATCATGAAGTTAAAACCATCTACTGTTAAAGGTGTTTACATGAAAAACATGTCTGTTTCTACAACTATGGGCCCTGGAATCAAAGTTGATCCAGAATCAGTAATTGTTAAATAATAATAAAATAATAAGAAAATTAAATTAAAAAAGAATTACAAATTAGTATCCAATAAAATAAAATAGTTTGATTAGTCGCCGTAGACAGTGGGTGCAATTATTAAATTGCTTAATTTCCTACCGAGGTTAAATTAACTTTAAAAGTTATTTTGAATTTTTCCCTCTTTTGTCTATGCAAAAGAGGATTTATTTTTTCATGGAGGTGAAACAATGAAAAAAGCAACTTTAAATAAAAAAGTTGAAAAAGTTAATGAGACTTTAGAAAAGTTTCAATCTTCTCAATCTGCAGTTGTTATCGATTATTTAGGTTTAAATGTAACTGAAGTTAGTCAATTACGTAGAAACTTATATAATGCAGGATGTGAACTTGATGTTATTAAAAATAATATCTTACGTCGTGCAACAACAGAAGCAGGATATGAAGGAATCCAAGATCATTTCTCTGGACCTAGTGCTGTTGCTTTTTCAAAGGATCCATCTAGTGCTGCTAAAGTAATTTTTGATTTTGTTAAAGAAAATGACAAAGTTAATGTTAAAGGTGGAATCGTTGAAGGAAAATACATGGACGTTAAAGAGCTTAAAGTATTAGCTTCATTACC
>JAEEJT010000108.1 GCA_016282055.1 Bacilli bacterium | reverse complement strand
TCTTATTTAATCCAAAGAACTAAATTTATCATTGATGAAAAGTTCTTTGATCAAATGTTAAAAGAAATAGAAGAAAGAAAAGGAAATCTTCCAGTAGAAGAGACTAAACAAGAAGAACTCCCAACAGAAGAATCAAAAGAATAATTAAAAAAATAAAGAGGCTACTCGCTAGCCTCTTTTTATAGGTAAGTGTATGAAAAAAAACATATTATTTTCAATTATATCATTATTAATATTCGTATTATTATTATCCGGTTGTACAAAGATTGTACATCTTTCTGCTGGAACTTTTGTTACTCCATATAATTATTCAAATGAATATATTGACAGCGCTTCTTTAACAGTGGAAAGAGTAAATTCTAAAAATGGACAAATATTAAATGAATCACCTGGTCGATTATATCACATTCAACTAATGATTTATAAAAATGAAAAAGAATATGAAATTACTTTTTCAAATATTAAATTTTTAGGTAATAATTATGAAGCTAAATATAATGCTTTGTACTCATTAATATTTGATAATAATACATATGAAGGATTTTGTTCGATTGCAGCATATCCTATAAATAATCCTAATGGTTATGAACTTAACAATAAGATTAAATACATGTTTGTTTTTGATGGCAATCTTAAAGAAATCATACCAAGTTTAGAATTAAACGATTATGATACACACAAAATCGTATCTTCCAAATATGTCTCAAACAAAATAATAATAGATGATGAAAATTGCAATTTTTATATAGAGAATACTAATAATATAGTTGAACAAAAATCAACTTATCTATTCAACCTATCTTTTATACAAAGTTCAGAAATATTTATTTTATTTAATAAAAATTCTGAACCAAAAATAAATTTTAATATAATTGAAGTAGAACCATTAACCGCTGATGGTAATCAATTAAAACTTAAAATAAAAACCATATACAAAGGTACTGAATATGATGTTGAAGCAAATTTAATTATTGAAAAGAAGGGGTTTATTAATATTAATTTTAAAAATTTACCTATTGATTTGCCTAATGATTATCGATTATTTGACGCAAATGTGAATAAATTAGATTATGGTGTTTATTCTAACCAAATGATTAATGAATACGATTTAAAAACTATTGTATTAACGATTGATAAAGCATCAATAAATGAATTTGTTTTTTATAATCCTTCTGATAATAGTTTTATTAATTTTGATATAAATGCTATTTCATCTACAAATATACCATTTAAAATTGATATTTGTGAATTTAAATATTCGCTTGGTACTAACTACATTAAATGCTATGGTAAATGTATGTTTGTTTATAATAATGATGAAAGTATTGAAAGTGAACATTATTTTGAACTTTATTTTATTGATAATGACACAGTTAAATTATGCTTAGGAGATTATTTGTCTAACATGAATGTGATGAATCCTAAAAATTTAACTCAGATTGAATTAAAAAGGGGTGAATAAATGAATAGTTTTATATTATGTTTACAAACTATAATATGTATGTTTACAAATCAAAGCACATTAAAGAGTTTTAAGTATAATTCATTTCTTGAAGAACAACAACCTGTTTATGTAATTAGATTTGATTATGCTGGGGGCAACTATTTTGGTGCTACATATCAAGATGTTTTGTCATCAAATATTAAAGATCAAGAAACAGTAAACATACCAATAAAAGATTATTGTACTTTTTTGTGTTGGGTTGATGAATACGGAAATAGAGTAAATCTTGATACATTAGATATTAATTCAAACTTGACTGTTTATGCTCATTGGCAAAGAGATTATTCTTATCTAATTATTGATGAAAAATATGCTGCTTATTATAATAAAAAGAATGATAAAGCGATTACAGATAAATATTTATTTAGTTATTTTCGAGAAAGCACAGAGTTAATAAAAAAAACTATTGATCCTATAAATAATATAGCAATTAATGAAATCAATGGCCCTAATTTTCCTGGGAAAATTGTTGAAAATGGTTTGGGCAATTCTAGTTCAACGAGTAAATATGGCGGTTGTGGGCCAATTGCTATGATCGGCATTTTAGATTATTTTTCTAATTATAATCATTTAAAAATGCTCGAAAGAGAACATAATGATTATTATAAGACTATGTTAAGTGCAAATGTTTTTAATAGTGTTAATGTAATTAATATTGGCGAGGATACTCCCACATTACCATGGGCATATGTTGAGGGATTTGAAAGAGTATTAAAGCAATACAATTATTCGAATGAAATAACAGTTCAAAATCATAGTAGTTTAACGTTGTTTTCTTCATCTCTTAAACAAATAATAAAAGAAAACATTGACAATAATATGCCAGTTACCTTGTATACGGCTTTTGATGCCGGACCTAATGAGTGTGGTGCACATTACATGAATATTTATGGATATATTGAATATTCTGGAATTAATCATTATAACAAAAATGAAACTTTACTATTATTAATAATACGTCCAAATTTAGGATATAATTTTGAATGTTATTGTGATTCTAATATTCTGAACCATTTATTGTCAGGTATTATAACTTATGAAATAACTGACTCTAATATATCTTTATATGCGGATGATTTTAAACCATATTTTATAAACCCAAATGGAATGGGACAGTACTATTTTGATGAAAAAGAAACAATATTATATAAAGATGATAACTTCTTGGCTACTATTAAAAGAAAAAGATGCACAGTTATTGATGGTGAGTATCTAGTGCTATCAGCAAATAGAGTTAATGCTGGTGACGCTTATATCGATTTTACTTTTAATAATAAAATAAGTGGAGTTAACGTCTATTTATCATTATGGAGTAACTTAGAAAGATTGAGTGTTACAGAAGGTGACACCGTTACTGTTGAAGTGTATAAAAATGGGAATTATATTGTTTGTGAAAATATATCCTTAGTTGATATACCTGCAAGTAAAATAAAAAATAATAAATTTGAAGTAAAATTTGATGTCGAAACATATAATTTTAGAATACATGTTCATAAAAATAATCCTGATTCAAAAGATAGAAATAAAGGAAGAGTTATCATTCATCAAATTGATGTATATTATACATAGAGGGAGGACTTTATGATTAAAGTAATCGATAATTATTTCATATTAGAGACATCTAATACTTCATACATCTTTAAAAAAGATGATAGTGGTATTTTAATCCATCTCTATTATGGAAAGAAAATAAATAGTGATAAGAATACACTAGATAATCTAGTTAATCTAGCTAATCATCCAAATGGAACTGATGTTAGATTATCTAAAGAATATCCTTTAGTAATGGAAGAT
>JAEEJT010000107.1 GCA_016282055.1 Bacilli bacterium | reverse complement strand
TGATTCAATGGAACGATTAATTATATTTAAAGTAAGACTACCAAGAATACTTGTTGGTGGATTAGTTGGAATTTGTTTATCATTATCTGGTTGTATTTTACAAGGTGTAATGAAAAATAATATTGCATCTCCGTCAACAATTGGTGTTACTAGTGGAGCTAGTTTTGTTGGATACTTGTTTTTAGTTATGATGCCACAGTTTTCAAAATATATGCCAATTGGATCTATTCTAGGTGCTTTTGGAACAACAATGTTAATATATTTACTTGCTTATCAAAAAGGAGTATCTCCTGTTAAAATGATTCTATCAGGTTTAGCTGTTTCAGCTTTATTTGGAGCTTTTAATGATATTATAAAAACATTGTTTTCAGATAGACTATCAAATGCAACAGGTTTTTTGGTTGGTGGATTAAATGGTATAACTTGGGAAGATTTCGTTATGATTGTTCCTTATGCATTAGTTGGAATATTTACTGTAATATTTTGACCATCGAAGATGAATATATTATTTTTAGGTGACGAGACTGCAAATTCATTAGGATTAAAAACAGAATTGTTTAGATTTATTTTAATATGTATATCATCTCTTTTAGCAGGATCTGCTATAGCTGTTGCTGGATTAATTTCATTTGTTGGTCTAATTGTGCCTCATATATCTAGACTTATTGTTGGCTCTAATTACAAATATTTATTTCCAGCATCATCCTTACTAGGATTTATATTAGTAGTTTTATGTGATTCATTAGGAAGAATAATATTAACCAATGGTGAAGTTCCAGTTTCAATTATATTATCATTCATTGGTGCACCATTCTTCTTAATTTTACTTAGAACAAGAAAGAAGGCATAGTTTATGTATTTCGGTTTTAAAAATATAACAATAAATTATGGTAAGAAACAAGTATTGGAAGATGTTACTTTAGAGTTTAAAAAAGGAAGTATTAATACAATTATTGGTCAAAATGGTTGTGGAAAATCAAGCTTGTTAAGAACTCTTACTCGTAAAGTTACATTTAAAGGTGATGGAATTATATTTAATGATAAAAAAATAAGTGAATATAATCGAAAAGAGATAGCTAAACATATAGCATTCTTACCTCAAGTACATGAAATGCCAAGTGACATTGATGTTAAGACACTTGTCTCATATGGAAGATATCCATATTTAAAATTTGGACATACCTTATCAAATGAGGATAAACAAATGGTAGAGTATGCATTAGTTAGTAGTGGAATAAAGCATTTAGAGAATCAAATTGTATCTACTTTATCTGGTGGAGAAAGACAAAGAGCATGGATTGCAATGAATATTTGTCAAAACCCTGAAATTTTAATTTTAGATGAACCAACGACATATCTTGATATATCTTATCAAGTAGAAGTTTTAGAGTTAGTTAAAAAATTAAACAAAGAAAAAGGAATTACTGTAATAATGGTATTACATGATTTAAATCTTGCTAGTAGATATTCTGATTATTTATATGTTATAGCTAATAAAAAATTATATACAGCTGGTTGTCCTAAAGATATAATTACTGAAAAAAATTTAGAAAAGATATTTAAAATAAAAGCAAAAATAATTAAAGATGAGGATAATTTATGTCCATTCTTTATCCCTTCAAAGATTTAAGGAGGAAATATGAATTTAATTAAAAAAGTGTTTATTTTAATGGTAGCATTATTTGCTATTATCGGTTTAACTGCTTGTGAAAAGAAAGATGAAGAAAATAATAATAAAGAAGAAGAAACAAAAGAAGAAATTAAACAAAACTTTTTAGTTAAAGCTAATGAAGTAACTATTAATGAAAATAATGTTGTATTTAAAGATAATAGTGATGAGACTTTAATAATTAGTAAAAATCCTAATAATGTTTGTAATTTATACGCTTCCTTTACAACATTATGGTATGAAGCTGGTGGAGTTTGTAAAGAAATAATTGGTGGATCATCTTCAACTGATTTATATAACTTATATATTGGTCGTGATATAACTAAAGATGAAGGAATGAATGTTGTTGCAACAAGTTCATCTGGTAAAAAATGGAGCGTTGAAAAGATTTTATCATATAGTCCAGATTTAATCATTTGTTCTTCAGCAATGAGTGGATATAGTACTATATCAGGACCTGCTAAAACTGCAAATATTCCATGTATTTGTGTCACATATAATGATTTTGGTGATTATTTAAAATGGTTTAAAGTATTTTCAGGAATAACAAATAAACAAGATTTATGGGAAAGTGTAGCAATGAAAGCTTTAGATGAAGTAGTTGATGTAATTTATGAATGTAAAAGTTTGAAAGGACCAAATGTATTCTCTATGTTTTCTGGTACAACTGAATTCCAAGCTAATACAGAAAATACTGTTGTTGGTAAGATGATTAGTGAATTAGGTGGAGTAAATATTGTGTCTAAATGGGAAAATAGTGAGAATAGTGAAAGATTAAGTATTGATTTAGAAGCTGTTTATGCTGCAAATCCAACAAAGATTTTAATTCAATGTCATTCTGATGAAACTGAAGTTAAAGAATTTTTAGATCAAATTTATGGTAATAATGCTTTATGGTCTTCAATTAAATCTAAAGTTGGTGAAGATGAAATTTATTACTTAGAAAAAACATTGTTCCATAATAAACCAAATTCTAAATTCGCTGATGCTTATAAAGAACTTGCAAAGATTTTATATCCAAATCAAACATTTTCTTTTGAGACTAAATAATGTATAAAGAAAGATTTAAAAGTCATCATGACGCATCACGTGAATTAAAAAACTTTTATAAAGTAGATTGTAATAAAGATCAATATGTTTATTCTTCTTTAAATGAAGAAAATAATAATTTAAAAGTAATATATATTCATGTTCCATTTTGTAATAAAATTTGTAGTTTCTGTCCATTTCATAGACCTGATAGTCTAAAAAGAACAGAATACCATAAATATATTATTAATGAATTGAGTGTTATGAAAGACTTTCCTTATTTTAAAAATGGAATTGATGCAATAAATTTTGGCGGTGGCACTCCAACAGCATTAAAACCATATCAAATGAAAGAAATTCTAGCATATTTAAAGAAAAACTTTAAGTATAATGATGATATGGAAATAAGTGTTGAGTCATCTATTACAGAAATGACTGAAGAAATGATGGATGTTTTAATTGAAGGTCATGTTAATAGAATATCATTCGGTGTTCAAACATTTAATGATGAAAGACGAAAGATGTTAAATAGAAGAGGCACTGGGCAACAAGCAATTGAAACTATTAAAAAAATAATTTCAAAAGGTTTAACTAATACTGGAATTGATTTAATATATAATTATCCTGGTCAAACAGTTGAAGAATTAAAGGAAGATTTAAAAATCATTAAAAGCTTAAATCTTGCTGGTATTAGTTTTTATTCATTAATGTTACATGAAAGTACACCATTATATAATAAAATTACTAAAGATGAAGTTGATTTAATGAATGATTTAAATCATGAATATGAATTATTTGAAACAATCATTGATGAATTAAAAGATGTTGGTTACGAGCCTTTAGAATTAACTAAACTTGTAAGAAATAATCTAGATAAATATAAATATATTGCTATTAGACATAATGAAGGTGATTGTATTGCTATTGGTCATGGAGCTGGTGGTAACATAAATGGATACATTTATAGAAATACATGTGATTATCCAATGATTAAAAATACTAGTGTTGGTCAAATGGGTAGATGTGTAGATAAAAAGTATTTTATATTAGATCATTTGATTAATGAACTTCAACATACTTCTATTGATTTAAGTTTATATGAAGATAAATTAGGCATACCATTATTTGCAATATTAAAACCATTATTAGAAAAATTAATAAAAGAAGAATTAATAATAAGAAATAATAATGAAATTAGTTTTACAAAAAAAGGAATATTTTTTGGTAATAATATAATAGCGGATTTTATTCATGAAATCATTTCTTATGATTACAAAAATTAAGTATATATCTTTGATATATACTTTTTTTATTTTCAAAATTGTAATTATTATTATTCAATAGATAAAAATTTTCTTTACTTTGAGTTTTGTTTGTGCTAAAATATATTTAGTTTTAAAACTAAATATTGGAGGAACAATGAAAAATAAGAATGAAGATAAAAATAGCATGATGCTTATGCATGATATATGTAAGTTACATCGTGATATTATGAGAAATAAGTGTGAACAAATTGGACTTCTTGACTGTTATAGACCAATTCTTATATGTTTAAAACATAATAATGGATGTACTCAAAGTTTTATTGTTAATTATACAAAACTTAAAGCACCTACTATTAGTTTAACATTACAGAAAATGGAATATGCAGGTATTATTGAAAGAAAGTATGATGATAATGATAAGAGAAATACTTATATTTATATAACTGAAAAAGGTTTAAAGATTCAAGATAATATATTAGATTTATTAATTGAAACTGATAAAGAGTTTTTAGATTGTTTAAATGAAGATGAAATTAATACTTTAAAAAGTTTACTTATTAAAGTAATTAATAATGTAGGAGAAGAAGAATGAAAAAATTAATGAAGTATTTAAAACCATATTGGTTTTTGACAATTCTTGCTCCATTATTTATGATTGGTGAAGTTGTACTTGATTTAGTTCAACCACAACTTATGGCAAAAATTGTTGATAATGGAATATTGAACGAATTACTTAGTGGAAGTGAGAAAATTAAGATAGTTTTAGTTGATGGACTATTTATGTTACTTGCTTTAGCTTTAGGTGGATTTTGTGGAATAATGAGTGGAGTATGTGCATCTAGTGCATCTAACGCTTTTGGTAATGATTTAAGAAAAGATGTTTTTAGTAGTGTTGTTAATTTATCTTTTGAACAAACTGATAAATTTACAACTGGATCTTTAGTTACAAGAATTACTAATGATATAACTCAAGTACAAGATTTTATTGCTATGGCAATAAGAATGTTTATTCGTACTTTAGTTATGTTTATTGGTGGAATTATATTTATGTTTTTAACAAGCTATAAATTTGCAATAATTTTAGCTGTTGTTATGCCTTTTGAAATTGTTATTTTATTTATTGCTTTAAGAAAATCTTTGCCTTTCTTTAAAGCAGTACAAGAAAAAGTAGATAATGTTAATACAATTGTTCAAGAAAACGTAAATGGAGTAAGAGTTGTTAAAGCTTATACTCAAGAAGATTATGAATCAGGTAGATTTGATAAGGCAAATAGTGAGTTAAGTGATGTAAATATTAAAGTTCATAAAATCTTAGCTTTACTTCATCCATTTATGACTATTTTACTTAATGGAGTAATTATTGCAATTATTTATTTTGGTGGGCTTGAAATAGCTAAAAATGCATCAAGTATACTTTCAGGAAGTGGAGATTATATTACTGTTGGTAAACTTATGAGTGGACTTGAGTATGTTGGTATGGTACTTATGAGTATTATGGGTCTTGTAATGGTCAGTCAATCTTTATCAAGAGCACAAATAAGTGCTAAACGTATTTGTGAAGTATTAGATAGTATTCCTGTTGTAAATAGTGGAAATGGAGTAAATCCAACTGAAACTGGAAGTGTTGAATTTAAGGATGTATCTTTTTCTTATCCAAATTATAGTGATAAGCTTGTTATTGATAATTTCAATTTAAAAGTTAATAAAGGTGAAAAAATAGCAATTTTAGGTGCAACTGGATCTGGTAAAAGTACTATTGTTAATCTTATTCCTAGATTTTATGATACAACAAATGGTGTTGTTTTAGTTGATAACTGTGATGTTAAAGAATATAAGTTAGAAGAATTAAGAGATAAAATAAGTATTGTTTTACAAAGAACAGAGTTATTTGGTGGAACAATTGAAGATAATATTAAATGGGGTAATAAAGAAGCTAGCCTTGATGATGTTATCAATTGTTGCAAAGTTAGTCAAGCTAATGATTTTATTACAAGTTTTAAAGATGGATATAATACTATTGTTGGTGAAAGAGGAACAAGTTTATCAGGCGGACAAAAACAAAGAATAGCTATAGCTAGAGCTTTGATTAAAAAACCTGAAATTCTTATCTTTGATGATTCAACAAGTGCACTTGATTTAAAAACAGAAGCTAATTTATATAATGAATTAAAGAAAAATTATAAAGATACAACAATTATTCTAATTGCTCAACGTGTTGCCAGTGCAAGAAACGCTGATAGAATAGCTATTATTAATGAAGGTAAGCTAGTAAGTTTTGATACACATGATAATTTAATTAAAAATTGTCCTATTTATCAAGATATTTATAATTCTCAATTAAAGAGAGGTGATATCAATGAATAGTAATGATAAAAAACCAGTTGGCCTACCTCGTAGAGGACCAGGTAGAGATTTAGTATTTATTGAAAAACCAAAAAATGCTAAAAAATCAATATCTAGATTAATGGGATATATTGGAAATAACAAATATTTATTTCTTGGTTTAATTGTTATGGGTCTTATTATTTCTTTACTAGAATTACTAGGACCATATTTTCAAGGTGAAGCTATTGGTACTTTAGTATTAACCAGTAGTAAACCATATGTAGAGTTATCTAAATTATTATTATATATTTATATATTAATTATAATTTATGCTTGTACTAGTGTATTTAATTATATTCAAAGTTTATTTAGTGCGCATTTAAGTCAAAAGACAGTTTATAAAATGAGAAATGATTTGTTTCAACATATTGTAAGATTACCTGTTAATTATACTGATACACATCAACATGGAGATATAATGAGTAGAATGACTAATGATGTTGATAAAATATCAAATACTATTTCTACATCATTTTCTTCTTTAGTAAGTGGTATTATTACTGTTATTGGTGTTATCTTTATTATGTTATATTTAAACTGGTTCTTATGTTTAGTTTCTATTTCAACAATATTCTTATCATTCTTTATGATTAGAATATTATCTAAGAAAATGAGATTATATTTTAAGAAACAACAAACTTTACTAGGTGAATTAAATGGACATTGTGAAGAAAGTATTGTTGGTTATAAAACTGTTCAAGCTTATAATCAAGAAGAAAATGTAAAGAATGAATTTAATGAAACAAGTGACAGATTAAGAAAAGTAGGAGTTAAAGCCCAAATATGGGGAAGCATTATGGGACCTTTAATGAATATCATAAGTAATATTAGTTTCTTATTAATATGTAGTATAGGTGGTTATTTAGCAACTGTTAAATCAACTCTTGGTTGTATATTTACTTCATATGTAACAATTGCTATGCTTTCTCAATTTATTCAATATTCTAAGAAATTTGGACGTCCTAT
>JAEEJT010000106.1 GCA_016282055.1 Bacilli bacterium | reverse complement strand
TTATCACCATCCATACTAATATATTCATTCTCATATTTAGTATAAAAAATAATTCCACCATCAGATTTTATATATTTATAAAACTCATTATATTTAACAATTCTTTCATTAAAAGATAAACTAAAACCACTTCCATAACCTAAAGTGCGGTTAGTATACATACTTGACAATAATGTATATACATTAAAACTATAATCTTCAATCTTAAACAAACAAGTTTCAATGTTTGATTTGCCATTAAATAAAGTCACATTTAGTTTTTGATACTCATTCACATCATAACTTTCATGATTATAAATATCTTTTATTCCATCGTCAAAACTATATGTAATAGTTAGTGTTGCATAACATAAATTTATATATTTATCTGTTTCTAATGTTTTTATAGTAAAATCAACACTACAATTATTGGGATTATTATCCATACTTTTCTTAAATTCATCTGTTAAGTTTAATTTATAACAATTATAACCTCTATCACCACAATAATTAACAGTCTTTAATTTTGTATTAATAACAAAATCATTATCATGTCTTTCATCATCATTTATCCATAAATCAATATAAATAAATTCTATAGTTCCTTCATCACAGATATCTTTTAAAATAGATTTTAATTCTAGATTAACATCTAACATATCTCCATAATTAAAGAAAATTGGGTCAACAATATCAGCTTCATTTCCATTAAGTTTAGCCTTTACAGTATATAAATCACTATCATAATGATTTAATATAATCTCTGGATCAATATTAACTGGATATGTTGCAGTTTCTAAGAAATCATTATTTGGTGTTATTTTAAATAAATATTTATTATCATCTATTAATTCATAGCTTAAATCAACATCATAAGATAAATTACCATTATTATCATACATAACATATTTATTAAATTTATAATAAATATTTACTTCACCATTTTCATTAATATCATATAAATATATAACACCATCTAATAGTTTTACATTTAATAATGTATCAATAATAAATTCATAACTAAAATCTTTAATATATTTATTTAATATTAAATTTTCTTTAATATTATTAGAATTAATATTATATATTAAATCACAATTATCATATATATTAATGTATTTACATTCAGAATGTAAATTATCTATATTATTAGTATGCCTTATTCTATTAGTATTACTATTAACATAACTAATATTAACTAAACTAATATCTGCATCATTATAATAAAAAGAAATATTCTCATTTACCCTTTTATCCATTAAATCAAGATTTAATATAGCAGGAAAACAAACATTAAAATTATTTTTTATTCCATCAACTGTTATACTATTATTAATCTCTTCATAAACCCCATTACATAAAAAATGAACAGGTTCTTTAAAATACTTTACTTGCTTCATTCCATTATCAAGTAAAAATGTTTTAGAAAACTCTGTTCTTTCATCAATAATTTCTTCAATGATTTTTCCTTCATACAATGAATCATCTTCACCTACTTCTACTGTTTCAATATCTTCTTTTTCTAAAGCCTTAACAAAAATACTTAAATTAAAACTTTCAAATATGAAACAAATAGCCAAAATCAAACAAACAACTTTTTTAATCTTCTTTGTTATTTGATTAACATGTTTACCAATAAATTTGGTATTTCTTTTAAATAACTTCATATATATCCTTTCCGTATGTATTTTAACCATACACACATATTTTAGTATATATATATATATAGTCAAGTATTTTTTTTGATATTTTTTAAGTTTTTTTCATAAAAAATAGTGCTTTTTTAAGCACTATTTTAATCTTACTTCATATGATAATACATTACTAATTGTTTCTCCATCAACTTGTAATGCTTGAGGTTTATCAAACTCAACTTTAATGTTTTTTCCACATCTTACTTCAACCATATCAGTATATTTAATATGTTCACCTTTAAAAATACTACTAAATCTTAGTAATGTTTTTAATTTACCACTTCCATACATAACAACACTAGTTACTTGATCTTTATTAAATCTATCTTGATTTGGAGCAATCATCATTCCTCCACCATAAAATTTACCTTTCATAGTTGGAGCAAGCCAAATATGTTTATATTCTTTAGTAACTCCATCTACGGTAACTCTTCCATTAGGCGCTTTATATTTAAATAATAAACCTTTAATAGCAATAGATGTATAATTAACTGGTTTTGTTGATTTAGCTTGAAGTTTATCTCCCATTTCACAGCAATATCCATCAATACCATATCCAATTCCATTAATAAATCTGTATTCTTTACCTTTAATAATAGCAATAGGTAAATCTTTAATTACTTCATTTAATAAAACTCTATCATTTTCAATATAATCTTTCATATCATTAAAGAAATCATTACCTGTTCCACCAGCATAAAAATAAAACTTGCAAGGTAAATTTTTACCATTAACAATATTAACAAAATGATTTAAAGTTCCATCTCCACCTACTAAAGTAACATTATCATTTTCAGTTAGTTTTTCAAAATACTTGTCATAATCTAAATCAATAACATCATCTTCAACTACTTCTTCACCTTTAAATAAAGCCTTAACTTTATTTCTTAATTCCATGTTATTTCCATTTTTTGATAATTTGTTAAATAATAAGTAATTCATTATCGTTCTCCCATTCTTAAATTAATCTTATTTTGTATTTCATTATATACAATATCACCTATTGTATTTGTTTTCATATCTTTTATCTCATCATAAGTTAAAACTCTTAACACATTCATTTCAACGTTAGTTTTTTTGAATGGATAATTTTTATGAATTTTATCTAAATTATACATTTCACAAATAACTATCGGTCATTTAGCTTTTAATGCTATATGAAAACAACCATTTCTAAAAGGGAGTAACTTAGTAACATCCCCTTTATTTCTAGTTCCTTCTGGACTAATACCAACACAAAATTTATTATCTTTAATAAAAGTAATTGCTTTATTAATAGTTTTAATAGCTTCTCTATTATTTTCTCTATTTATAGCAATAAAACAATCTCTATAAATTACATTACCCGCAATTGGAATTTTAAAGTTTTCAGGTTTAGATACATGAATTAAATCTTCTTTTCTTAATACAAAAGATTGAATAATTGGATCAAACTTTGATGTATGATTATAAACAAGTAAAAACTTTTGATTTTTTGGAATTAAATCTAGTCCTGTTGTTTTTAAATTAACACGAGCAAGATCTGTAATAAACTCCATTGTATTTATAGTTAAATCATAAACAAATTTATTTTGTTAAGTATATTCTTTCTTTGTATCAATAAATATAGAAACAATATATGCAAAAAGAAAATATAACATTGTTAAAACTAAATAAGATATTAAAAATACTAAGATAGTAATCCAAATATCATATATATGAGTTAATGGCAAAAGGACACTAAAAAGAATTGATATAATCAAACTAATAATAATAAAAACCTTTTTTATCATATAAAAAACCTCTTAAATCACTACTTTTATATTATAGCATTTTTAAGAGGTTTTATAAGAATTAATTTTATTAAATTATACACTTTTTTTATTTTGTATTGGTAAAAATATAGATAAAGTTAATATAATAACACAAATAATTACATTAATAAAATAGAATAATTGATAACCATTATTCTCTATAATTATTCCACCAACATTATTAAATGTTAATACAAACGCTCCATGAACAAGGGATGCTAACATTACTCCATTTGTTCCATTCTTTTCACCAAGTAAATTAATAATATATGGATAACTTACATGAAGTAATATTCCATATCCTACTCCTCTAAGACCAGCAAGTATTATAACAACTAGTATTGGAGCATATAAATAACAAACAAATAGTCTTAAAAATAAACAAATACTTGATATTATTAATAAAATCTTTTTGTTTTGTCTTCTTATTTTTGTTAATAATAGTAAAGTAATAAGTTCAATCACAACACAATAACTAAAAACAAATCCATATTCTTTATCAGTAACACCTCTACTATTTAAATATGTTGAAAAGAAATAATTATTTGTTGTAATCATACTACTCATTAAAGCATAAAATAGTAAAAATATCATAAATTTAAAGTTTTTAAGTAATTCTTTAAACTTAAACTTTTCTTTTTGTTTAATTTCAACGTCAATATCTTTCAATATAAAATAGAATATTCCTGATAAAGAGAATAAAATCATAGAAATCATAAATACAAACTCATAACTAATAAGTTCAACTATAAATCCCCCAAAAGCTGTAGCTACAATATAAGCTAAAGAACCATACATTCTAATACTAGAATACTTTACATTTTGATTATCAGCATATATTGAAATTAAAGCATCCATTAAACCATAATGACAAGAGCCAAAAACAGCCATTAAAATAGTAAATATAAAAATAACATTAAAGTTCGTTGATAAACCTATTATAAGGATATTTATTCCTTCCATAATAGATATTACTCCAAGAGTAATCTCAGTTCTTCTTATATTTTTACAAATTCTTGTGTATAAAGGATTTAAAAGAATTGCAAAAAGTGGACACATTGCAACAAGTAATCCTATTTTAGATTCAGTTATATCCCTTGACATTAAATATAAAGAAAAGAAAGGATAGAAAAATCCATCACCCATATATCTTAGTAATGTCAATAATTTATATTTACCAGTTTCTTTCATAATAACCTCATTTATCAAACTCAATATTTGAGTTATAATCTATTTTAACTTACAAACAACTAATCATTAATTTATATTTCAAAAATACAATACAAGTCAAATTTTACAAACATTTTGCCATTCCAATAAAAAATTGATATCACAAGATACCAATTATTGATTTATTATCTTCTTATATCCACCATTACCATACTGGATACATTTAGATACTCTAGATAATGTAGCACTAGAAATTTTTGTTGTCTTAATGATTTCATCATAAGTCTTATTATCAAGTAACATCTTTGCTGCTTGTAATCTTTCTTTCATTTTTTCAAGTTCTTGAATAGTACAAAGATCCTCAAAAAAATCAGCACAATCATCTAAATTATTAATATTTAAAATCACATCAAATAATTCTTTAAATTCGTCTTTAACATTCTTCATCTTTATCACCAGTAAGTAAAAATTCCTCTAAATCAGAATCCTCAATACTTTGTACCTCTTCTGGTTTAAAAGTTTCTTTAATTATACCATCTTTTTGATAAATAATAAAGTCACTAATTAAAAAAGAAAAATTAATATCATGAGTAACAATTAAAATTCCTTTTCCTTGATTTCTTAAATCCTTGATTATCTCAATTAAACCTTTAATAGTCTTTTGATCAAGAGCACTTGTTGGCTCATCAAAAAACAAAATATCAGGATTTAAAGCAAGACTTCTAGCTATACTTACTCTTTGTTTTTCTCCACCTGATAGTTTTATGGGAAAACAATCAGCTAAGCTATCAATATTAAGTGCTTTAAGTAAAACCATACTTCTATTGTATGCACTATTTTTATCAACACCTTTGTTTAATAATGGAAGCATTACATTTTTTATAACACTTAAATGTGGAAACAAATTATAATCTTGAAAAACAAAACCAATATTACTAAGAATTTCTAATTCATCTTGATATTTTGGATACTTACCATCTTTACATAAATAAGAATCTTTGATTTTTATAGTTCCATTATCTAGTTTTTCTAATGTTGCTAAAGATCTTAATAAAGTAGATTTTCCTACACCACTAGGGCCAATTATACTAGTAATTGTCCCTTCTTCTATATTTAAAGATATATCATTTAATACAATCTTAGATCCAAATGTTTTAAATAAATTGTTTGCTTCAAGTAACATTAGACCCTCCTATATTTATTAACTTTTTTATCAATATATTGTAACAATAATGCAATAATATAATTAAATACATAATAAATAACCATTGCAATAAAATATGGAACTAAACTAGAAGTTGCACTAACTAAAGCTTTTGTCTCAGTAAACATTTCAACAACACTTATAGAGAATGCAAGTGAAGTATCTTTAATAAGCGTAATAACTTCATTAGTTACAGATGGTAATACATTTGAAACAACTTGAGGTAAAATAATTTTAAAAAATGTCTGTGTTTTATTAAAACCTAACATTTTACAGGCTTCATATTGTCCATGACTAACACTAGCAAATCCAGAACGATATATTTCAGCGAAATATGCACTATAATTTAAACTAAAACCTATTATGGTTGCAATAAATCTATAATTAGATGAGATTTGAACATTAAACAAATAGTATGGTCCAAAATAAACCAAAAATAACTGCAACATGAGAGGTGTCCCTCTCATGATTGAAATAAATATTTTAGTTATTATGCTTATAGGTTTAATTTTGGATACTCTCAAAAAGTAAACTATAAATCCTAAAGGTAATGAAAACAATAACGTTAGAAGAAAAATGGCCAAAGAAACAGAGAAAGCTTCTAATAAATGTTTCACTACTGTAGGAAATAAATTAAAATTAAACTCTAAAAATAACATATTATTTACCAAAAATTACAGTATCTTCTAATCCATATTTCTTAACTAAATCTTTAAATTCATTAGTTTTTGCTACTTCTTTCATAACAGTATTAATAATACTACATAACATAGTGTTACCTTTTTTAAATCCAACACCATATTGTTCAGTACTAATAACTTCTGTTAAAACTTTATATCCTGTATCATTACCAACAAATGATTCAACAACTGTAGAATCAACAACTAATGCATCAACACTACCTTGTTTTAATTCTTGATAACCTAAAACATAATTTGCAACAGTTAAGAAATTACCATTCTTAAATGAACTAACTAAAGCAGTATTATCTTTATCGTTTAAAGCATCTTCTGCACTAGAACCAGCTTGTGCCATAACGATCTTACCACTTAAATCAGCTAAACTATTAATACCACTACTTTCTTTTACTAATACAACAATTGTATTATCACAATATGCATCAGTCCATTCATAATCATTTTCTCTAGTATTAATTGTAAATCCATTCCAAATACAATCAATATTTCCAGAATTAATTTCAGCATCTTTTAAATCCCAATTGATTGGAACTAATTCTAATTTCCATCCTAATTCATCACATACCATTTTAGCAAACTCTAAATCAAATCCTTTATATAATAAAGTTTCAGCATCTTTATAACCATAAGGATAAAAAGTATCATCAAATCCTAATTTTAATACTTTAGTACTAGCAACAGGATTAGATACATTATAATTAACTTTTACTAAGTTATTATCAACTTCTTTTTCTTTACATCCTGTAAAAGTAAACATACAAATAACAAGCAATAACATTGCTATAATTCCACTAAATAATCTTTTCATAATCAAAATCTCCTCTTTTTTCTATTTATAGTATTATTATACTTTATTTCGTTAAAGTAGTAAAGTAAAAGTTGTATGAAAATGTTTTCTTTATTTCACTAAAGTATTAAAGTAATATATAAATAAAAAAGACTTTTACAATATGTAAAAGTCTATCGTGCAAATAATAATCTAAATATAATATATAGAATAAGCAATATTAATAAAGCAACACCAGTTGGTGCAAGCATCATTTTAAATGCTTGAAAGAAAGTTCTTAATTTTTCTCTTTCAGTGGCTCTAGGCTTCTTATTTTGTAAAGGATTTAAATTATTATTGTTATTATTAGTTGGCTTCTTATTTCTAAGACCACTCATATCATAGATAGTTGATCCATCATCATAATAAGTAACTTTTTCTTTTTGTTTTTTTTCTTTTTTCATAATTAATCAAATAAATGACAAGCAACAATATGATTTGGTTCTACTTCTTTAAACTCAGGTTCTATATGTTTACATATTTCCATACATTTAGGACATCTTGTACAGAACTTACATCCTTTTGGTGGATTAGCAGGAGATGGAATATCACCTTTTAATACAACACGTTTAGATTTTTCTT
>JAEEJT010000105.1 GCA_016282055.1 Bacilli bacterium | reverse complement strand
ATTTGTATGGTTGATACATTTTTCTCGAACGTGTTCAATAAATAATTTTGATACATTGATTTCAAACGTGTTTAATCGCCACGGCTGATACATTTTTAATACTTGTGTTTAATAATTTGTATCGATACATTTATTGACAATGTGTTTAATTTTGTGACCGATACATTTTATTTCAATATCATCTTTAATATAATATATAAACAATTTAAATATTAAAAGAGGAGATTATCTCTCCTCTTTTAATAATATTATTTTACATTAATCAATATTAGTAAGAGTTTCAGTTATATTTATTAATTTTCGTCCAAAGAAACCTTTTTTAGATTTCCATACACGTTGATTTGAAGAACCCCTGAATCTTAATAAACGATTCATTTTATTAATTTCAAATCTATCTGTTATCAATAAATCAACTTTTGTTAAAGTTTTCAATACTTCTTTAGGCATAGTATTTTTAATTTCTTCCATTGTATACCCTGTCCAAAGAAATATTTTACTTAAGTCATGATATTTTTCATAAAATTTATCAATAATAAATAATGTAGCATTAACATTCTCTTTACACAATGGCTCACCACCAAGAACACTTAAATTGCGCAAAATACCATTATCATGATGATGTGTAAAGATAGATTCTAATAATTGTTCATTTGTCATCACTATACCATCGTCAAAATTCCAAGTATGACTATTATGACAACCAGGACATTTATGAGGACAGCCTTGAAACCAAATACTAATACATAATCCTTCATCACATCCATTAACATAATCATTATTATCGATGTATGCGATTCGGAATATTTTTTCATCTCTATCCATTAATTTACTACCTTCCATTTAATATTTTTGAATTTTCCTACTAAATTCTTAGAATGATCTTTTCGATCTCTTTCTTCATCTTGTTTACCATGATTGAATGTATATCTTACATCAAATCCTAAATATCCTGTAATTCTACGAGGTTCCTGTATATGAGTACTTCCACAATTTGGACATTTCATTCCATTAGCTACAAAAACAGAATGTTCATCAGTATAACCACAATCAAGACAATTATCTAATGAAATATTGATAGCCAAATAAGGAATATCATGATCCATAGCAAAATCAATAATCTGTTCAACAACTTTTTCATTGTATTTCGCATTTGTAAGTTCTACATAAGTTATACAACCAGCATTAGAGAAAGATACTAACTTAGATTCAATTTCAATCTTCTTAAATGGATCAATATCAACCCATACTGGTACATGTATAGAATTTGTAAAATAACCACGTTTTACAAGTTCACCATTTTCATTTTTATAAGCTGTTACATTTTCAATAAGTCCATATTTTGCAACGAATTTGTTATATGATGTGAAACAAAGATTTTCTGCAGGAGAATAATAAACACCAAAATTAAGTTTATATTGATTCTTATATTCTGCAGCTTTTTCTTTAAACAACGATTCAATCTTTATAGCAAGATCCATACCCTTATCAGTTGTATGATCACATCCAATAAGAATCTGTAATGTTTCAGCTAAACCAATTTGACCAATTGCAAGTGTTCCATGTTTAAGAGCAGATTCAATACCTTTTCCAGGAATATATCCTTTAAATATATTATTATCATATGTAAACTTAGCACTTTCAACTGGCTGAGAAACAATATGATTATAACGTTCGATAAGCTGATCTCTTGAATCTTCAATAACCTTTAACAGTTTTTCCATAAAGATATTAATAAGATCTTTATCTTTTTTATTACTCTTTTCATATTCTTCTTTAGCCATCATTGCGACAGTTGGCAAAATGATAGTATTCGGACAAATATTTCCTCTACCATCTTTCTGCATAGCAGAATATAAATAGTTAATAGGTAATTTGCCTTGTTTGATTGTTTCATTAAGAAGATCATTAAAATATTCTTCATCAAAGTTGATATCAAAACCATTATATGTACGACATCCCATTGTTGACATTACTTCAAGTTCTGTCTGAACAGATGTATTCATATTTACTTTAAGTTTAAATTCTTTGTTTTCTTTTACAACTTTAATACTAAGTAATCTTCCAATTTCTGGATTCTTTTTAATTAAATCCAAAAGTTTTTTGTATTGTTCGGTATTATTTGTTTCCCAATAAGAAATTACTTTATCTTTTAATTTACGATCAGCTTTAATACCGTCTGTTTGAATAGACCAATCACAGTTTGCGTAATTTGGATAAAAACGACGAACTGTTGAATAAATAGCTTTCTTTTTTAAATAATAATTAGGTGTTCCTGGTCTATCATTAACACCCTTTTTATATTGAAAAATTCCACACGGGAATATCGATGTTCGATGTAATGTTCCAACACCTTTAATACATCCTTCAATAAGAGCTTCGTTTATAAGTTTTCCTTCAAATGAAGTATCAAGTCCATAATTGATTGATGTGAAAGGTAATTGATTTCCAGAACGACTCATCAATGTGTTAAGATTATGATAAAGTCCTTCAACACCTTGACTAAGTTCTTTTTTGGTAAGTTTTAATGCTTTACCATATTCATATTTTTTAATAAAATTCCAGAAATATCCTACATATTGAGGATCCTGAATACTCTCATTTTCATCAAGCCTATAATTTACTCTAATAAAAGGCAAAATATCTTGAACAGTTTTGTAATGTTTACAGAATGAGAAACGTAATAACGGAACTGTTGATGTATCAAGATGTGTAGCAGCTACTCCACCAAATTGCTGTAATGATTGTGACTGAAACAATACAGCATCCATTTGAAAACCCGTTGAAGCACTATGAGCTGGTCTAACATCAGTATTTCTAAATATTACAGGATTTCTATGCAAATCATCAAATGGCAAACTACAACAGTTAGGTGTACCAACAAAATAATTATCCAAATCATGGTTATAAACAGTATTATTTAAATGATTATCTCTAAATCGTTTAGGCATAGTATTAAGAGCCAAACGTTTCATAACAGTACTTAATGCTGTTCCAACTCGACCACCAAATGACATCTGATCTACATTAGCATTTTGCTTATCAGTTTCATCAGCCGAATTAGGTTGAGCATTACTAATTAATTCAGAAATAAATTCAGATTTATTCTCTCTTATACGAGTACGTTCAGCACGATATGTGATATAAGCAGTAGCTAAATCGTATGCATTATAAGACATTAAAACTTTCTGAACTAAGTCTTGGATATCTTCGATTTCAATAAAGACTTTATCTTTTTCTGTTACAATGTCTTTAACGATAGAAAGAGAATCACCATCATATAAATGATTAACATCATCTATAATTATTGAAACGATTCGATCTACCATTTCATTAATTTTTTTAACTGAAACTCTTTTTTTAGTTCCATCCAAAGACTTGTTAGCCAATGAGATAGCGTTTTTAATTCTGGTTTTATTAAAAGCGACTTTTTTCCCATCTCTTTTGATTACAAAAATTTGACTTTCTTTAAACATATAAATCAAATCTCCCTATTATAAATAATATATTTTAAATTCCTTAAATCGTGTACAACTCATATAAGGAATTTTAATTCAAGGTTAATTTTATTCTCCATTTTTTCGGAGACTATTTATTGATACATTACCTTGTTTAACAGCGCTTAGATTTATATATTTTTTTACGAAGTCAAAAAAAAGAAAGAAACACTTTTTATCTCTATTTATTTTTAAAATAAAAGTGGGGCTAAAAGCCCCACTAATAATTATGTTCTAATTTTTGTCAGTCAACATATCTCGATAAATTGTAATTTTATCAATTACAATTGTTGAATCATGAGATTTATTCTTTTCTTTAACTACTAATTCTAATAAATCTGGTTTATCTTTAAAGATCTCAGAATCAGAAATAGAATCAGCTAAAGTGTTAATCGACTGTGTAATTTCTTGTCTAGAGATCATTATTTCAAACATATCATTCATCATACCAAGATAATTAATCATCAGATCAGTTATCTTATTAAAATCTATAGTTTCAGAAATAAATTTATTATGTTCATTATGAAATGCTTCTTTAAAATAGTTCGTAAATGTATTAATACTGTTATTTATATAAGGATCTTTATTAAATCTTTGATAAAAATCCATAAAATTCAATGTCTGAATGTCTTTAAATGTATCAGAAAAACTCCATAAAGATTCTTCTTTTTTACTACTAATCCATGATATTGAAATACCTCTACCATATGAATCAAATACAGGTTCAATATCAAAATTATCTTTATATTTTTCATCATTATAAATTTTTAAAAATGTGACCAACACATCAAATGTATCAGTTGCTAATCTTTTTATCATAGCATCAACTTCATTATGCATTTCAATTAAAGATTTATTAATTTCTTGTTTTTCCATAGGAACACCAACAATACCATCAACAAAATTGCTAATTTTCTGTAAATCAAATTTCAGTGTTGCCATATACATCTCCTTTATATTCTGTGTTTTGTTTTAATGCTAATTCTTTAATATTTTTCAGCCTATTTATATATTCGTCAAAATACAATTCAACTTTTTTATCTGGAAGTCCTTCGGTAATTTTTCTTAAGAAAGATGCAAAACGACCAAATTCTCCATCAAGTTTAGGGTCTGTACGTAAAAGTGATTTACGAATTGGTCGTTTTTTAACAATTCCATCTTTAGTAATATATTTATCACCTATTCCACTTTGCATAATGAATATATCCCTGTTAAATCATTCTTAACATTCGAAACAAGTTCAAACCTATATTTTTGTTTAATATTAGGATATTTTTTAGTATCAACTCTAGAAATAAACATTTCAATTGGTCGAGAGCATATAAAATATCTTTTTACACCTTTACTTGCATCTTCATACATAGCTTCATAATTTACCAACAAATCTTTTGTTTCTGAATGAGTTGATACATATAAAAGCTTATAAATATAAACAAAGTTATCATCTGATGTTATATTTTCAGTTTCTCTCTTAAAATGCATTACATATCTAGGTTCTATTTGGTCATAACCTATATTTGATAATCGTAAAGCTGGATTAAGAGATTTAATTCCACGATCAATGTTATCCAGATCAAACATCAAATCAAAATGATGTCTATCATCTTCTGGCATTGTTTTATAATATTCAAAAAGTTCTTCTTTTGTCATAAATAACTTCCCCTCCTTAATTTTAAGAAGCAGCTTTAAATACTTTACTTTCAAAATCAGATATGATTTCTTGAATTGATGGTAATCCGTATAATTCCTGACAGAAATCAATAATAGAAACATCTTGAGTTTGCAAATATTGATTAAATGTTTGTCCAGACATTATGAATTTACCATATTCATCAGTAATGTTAAGAACACGATAACGCTGATTTTCCTTACCAATCTTATGTTGACACATAAGTGATGGATAAAGAGATTTAGCATCCCAGTCTACAACATTTCTGAAGATTTTTGTTTTCTTGCCATTAATTTCAACTGATGGAGCATCTACTAACAAAGGATCTTGTACAAGAGCACCATCAATACTTTCTTTAACACCATAATCAATAGTGTTACCAATAACGTATCCTTGTTCGCAGAAACGTTTATAGAAAGCATTTTTAATAACAATACTTACATTTACACCAGCCCAAATATCACTATTTTCAGTAAGTGATATATACTGCTGTAAATCTTTATCTTTCTCTTCAATTTTACTAATAAGTCTTGTATCACGACATGAATATTTCAAGAATATTTTAAATTTCTTAAACGGTGCATTACGAATAGTTACACCAAATTCATGAAGATCAACTTTATTAGCATGAATCATCTTTTCAGCAATTGCATCCAATTTATAAGAGTTTTCAATATTTCTCTTACGAAGATTACTGAATAATGACATTTGATCAATAAAGATTGTATAACCAGATACAAGTGTTTTATCCCAAAGTCTAGAATGATGTTTCTTATTCTTTGCTGAAGGATTAAATCCTTTTTCTTTTCTTTGAGCATCTTCTATGAAATTCATTTGTCTATATTGCTCTGGTACATCAGGATGACACCATTCTTGAGCAATATTTAATCCATAACGTCTTTCACGACCCATAATATATTTTTTATCGTAATTATCATTCCATGCTAATGCAAAATCAGGTTTATCTTCATTAATAAGCTGATGGAATGTTTTCATTAACATAATTTCAGAATCAAAGAATCTGAAGTTCAAAGTGATTTCCGGATCATCTTTAAAATCCTCAAGAATATAATCTCTAATATATTCAGTAAGATTTTCTTTTACCTCAAACAATTCTTTAATTTCTTCAATCTCAAGAATAAGACAATAAAAATGTTTATACTTGGAATTATAATATGTAATAATATTAATAGGTGCTTCAGGATTATTCTGATCTACCTGTGTCTTAAAATGATAAATATAAGTTTCAATATCATAAAAGCTTACATTTAACACTTTTGGTGTTTTATCACCATGTTCAAGCATAAACTTCGTACGATAAAATTCTTCAATACCAACATCAGCACCATATACAAGAGGACTTTTATAAACTTTTTCATTCATAAAAGCTTTAAATTTATCTCTTGCTATTTTAGAAGATTCAAAATCGAAATGACGTTTATTTGCCTCTCGTTTAAGATTTATATATTCATCATAAATACCAAGATATTTACAAATCTCAGCATCTCGTTTTGAAAATTCTACTACATGTGTATCGACTAAGTTTTTCTTGAGATACATCTCATTATATGGATTACAACTGTCTGGATCTTTAATGGTATAAAATTCAATAGTTGGTCTTTCTATGATTTTCATTTCAGATGTGTTTGTTTCATCATCTTTAATAACCATAATAAGCGCATCGTCACACAATTTTTTCATATCAAACTGTCCAGGAACAGCTTGATCATCTTTTACCCATCTTGCTTTTAAATAAAGTGTTTGAAGAAGACTTTTACTCATAATTAAAAGCTCCCATATTCATAATATTTATATTTAAAATATTCGTATATACCATTATTCAATGCTACGTTAAAATATAAACTTACAATATTATTATTTTTAAAATTATTAACTGTTGATTCATATTTTTTAGTAATCATAGCAGACGATATTTTCTTTTGTAAGAAGTCATTATGATATAATAAAATATCTTGATTATTTGCACCTTTAAGATGAAT
>JAEEJT010000104.1 GCA_016282055.1 Bacilli bacterium | reverse complement strand
TAATTGCGGTGATAATATGGGTAATATAAAATTGATAAGTGATAGTGCTTGTGATTTAACTGTTGATGAATGTCAAAAGTTTGATGTTTCACTAGTACAATTTCATGTAATAAAAGATGATTGTGAAAAATTATATACAAATGAAGAATTATATAATGAAATGTTAACTAATAGATCATTATTCTTTAAGACTGGATGTCCTAGTCCAACTAGTTATTATGATGAGTTTGAAAAAGCATGTAAAGAAAATATGGATGTTTGTTGTGTATGTATTACAAAAGATTTTTCAGGTAGTTATAATAGTGCTTTAGTTGCTAAAGGCATGATATTAGAAGAATATCCTGATAGAAATATTTTAATTGTTAATTCTGAGACTTTATGTATTTTACAAGGATTATTAGTTCTTGAAATTCGTAAGATGATTGACAAAGGATATAATTTAAGTCAAATCGAGGAAAAACTTGAGAGATTAAAAGAAGGATCTAATATTTTCTTGACTGTTGAAAACTTAAAGTATTTAAAAGTTGGTGGACGTATTAGTGGATTAAAGAGTCTTATTACTGGTTCTTTACAAATTAAACCAATTTTACAAGTTAATCGTGGTAGTTTAAAACATGCTGGTTTTGGTATTGGTATTATGAGAACATTAAAAGCTTTTGTTAATAAGGCAAAAGATATTATTGATAAGTTTAGTGATAGAAAGTTTAAGTTTATCGTTGGTTATACAACAAACAAAGAGCTTAGTCAAAAGCTTTTAGATAATCTTAAAACAACATTAAATTTAAGTAATGAAGATATTGAATTAAAACAAATGGGTATTGTTACTGCTTGTCATACAGGACCTAATAGTCTTGGATTTGGTTTCTTTGAAAAACTTGTTTATTAATAATTTAGGGATTTATTTAAATCCCTTTTTTATTTGATTTTTATTGGTAAAAGTAGTATAATATATAAGGTTAATTTAAATTAAAAATTACAAAAGATAAAAAGGAGAAGTAATAAAGATGGGTGTAAAAATTGTTGATACATGCTTACGTGATGGACATCAATCATTGTTTGCTACTCGTATGAATACTGAAGAAGTATTGAGTGCATTAGAAGAACTTGATAATGCTGGATACTATGCTTTAGAAGTATGGGGCGGAGCTACATTTGATTCTTGTTTACGTTTTTTAAATGAAGATCCATGGGAAAGACTTCGTAAAATTCGTGCTGTATGCAAGAAGACTAAATTACAAATGTTATTTAGAGGACAAAATATTTTAGGATATAGACATTACGCTGATGATGTTGTTGATATGTTTGTTAAGAAATCATTAGAAAATGGTATTGATATTATCCGTGTATTTGATGCTTTAAATGATGTAAGAAATTTAAAATGTGCTGTTGATAGTACAAAGAAGTATGGAGGACATTGTCAAATAGCTTTAAGTTATACTACTAGTCCAATTCATACTATTGATTATTACGTAGAACTTGCTAAAGAAGTAGAAAAGATGGGTGCTGATTCTCTATGTATTAAAGATATGGCTGGTGTTTTACTTCCAAATGATGCTTATGAATTAATTTCTAAATTAAAAGCAAATACTAAATTACCAATTGAATTACATTCACATTGCACAGGTGGTATTTGTGAAATGACATATATGAATGCTATTGCTGCTGGAGTTGATATTATTGATACTGCTTTATCACCATTATCTGGTGGTACAAGTCAACCATCAACTGAAGCTTTCCAATATGCTTTAGCTGGTACTGATTTTGATCCAGGTCTAAATATTGATTATTTAAAGAAAGCTGCAGATAAGATGACTAAAGTTAAGGATAAATATTTAGCTAATGGCTTATTAAATCCTAAAGCTTTAACAGTTAATCCAAGTATTTTAAAATATCAAGTTCCTGGTGGAATGTTATCTAACTTAATGAATCAATTAAAGGCTCAAGGAGCTATGGATAAATACGAAGAAGTATTAAATGAAGTTCCAAGAGTTAGAAAAGATTTAGGTTATCCACCACTAGTTACACCACTTTCACAAATGGTTGGTACTCAATCAGTTATGAATGTTATTACTGGTGAAAGATATAAGATGGTTCCAAAAGAAATCCATGACTATGTATTAGGTTTATATGGAAAAGCTCCTGGAATTATTGATCCTGCAATTAGAAGTAAGATTTTAAAAGGTGAAAACTTAAAGTCTATTAATCATCGTCCTGCTGATGATTTACAACCTGAGTTTGAAAACTTTAAAAATAAATATAAAGATATTTGTAAATGTGATGAAGATGTTTTATCTTGTGCATTATTTGAAAATATTGCTACTAAATTTTTAGAAAATAAATATAACCCTAAACCTCAAGAAGATGAAGTTGAAGAGTTTAATTTATATATATAGAGGTAAGTTATGAATAATTTATTTTTAGCTATTTATGATGGAACTGGAACTATAAAGAATGGTGATTTAAACTTTGGTCAAGCTTGTTTAATTAGTTTATTCGCTATATGTTTAGTTTTCCTTATCTTAGCATTAATTATTTTAATTATTTCATTAGTTTCTATTCCTTTTAAAAAGGCTTTAGCTAATGTTAATAATAATGTTAATATTACAAAAGAAGAAGTTTCAGAAAATAAGAAAGTTGAAATTACTGATGATGATATGATGGTAGCTTGTTTAGTTGCTACTATTGATTATAGAAATGAAGTTAAAACTGATGTTAAAGTAAAATCTGTTAAAAGAATTGGATAGGAGATAAATTATGAAAGTTTATAAAGTTAAAGTTAACGGAAAAGTTTATGAAGTTGAATTAGAAAGTGTTACTGAAAAAGAAGCTAAAATTGAAGTAACTAAAGAAGTTAAAGAAGAAACAACTACTGCTCCTGTTGATGGAAGTAAAGTTGTTGCTCCAATGCAAGGTACTATCAATGCTGTTAAAGTTAACGCTGGTGATACTGTTACTAAAGGACAAGTTTTATTTGTTCTTGAAGCAATGAAATTAGAAAATGAAATTGTTAGTCCATGTGATGGAAAAGTAAGTACTGTTAAAGTTTCAAAAGGTCAACAAGTTAATAACGGTGATTTATTAGCTGTTATTGCATAGGTAAAATAATATGGGTAAAATTTGGGAAATTATTGGTGATTTTGCTCAACATTCTGGAATCTATGCGTTTTTTACTGGTCATTGGCAAAATGCAATTATGATAGCTGTTGCTATTGTATTGTTATGCCTTGCTATATTTAAGAAAGTTGAGCCTTATTTATTAATTCCGATCTCATTTGGTATGTTACTTGCTAACTTACCATTTGGTGATGTATTTGTGAAGACTACACTTGAAGATGGTACTGAAGAATATGAAGGATTATTAGGTATTTTATATTTTGGTGTTAAACATGAAATTTATCCTTGTTTAATATTCTTAGGTATTGGTGCAACTACTGACTTTGGTCCATTAATTGCAAATCCAAAGAGTATGTTATTAGGAGCTGCTGCTCAAATTGGTATTTTTATTACATTCTTAGGAGCTTTATTATTAGGATTTAACTATTTTGAAGCATCTTCAATTGGTATTATTGGTGGAGCTGATGGTCCAACTGCTATTTTAGTTACTACTAAACTTGCATCTCATTTATTAGGACCTATTTCAATTGCTGCATATTCATATATGGCTTTAGTTCCTGTTATTCAACCTCCACTAATTAAATTATGTGTACCTAAGAAATTACGTGCTATTAAGATGAATCAATTAAGACAAGTTAGCAAAACTGAAAAGATTTTATTCCCAATTATTGTTACAACTGTAGTTGTTTTATTAATTCCAAGTTGTGCACCATTAATTGGTATGTTAATGTTAGGTAACTTAATTAAAGAATCTGGAGTTGTTCCAAACTTAGTTCATGCTGCTGGTACAACTATCCTTTATATGATTACAATAATCTTAGGTTTATGTGTTGGTGCTACTGCAAATGGAACAGTATTCTTAAGTTTAGATACTTTAAAGATTATCGTTTTAGGTGTTGTTGCATTTAGCTGTGCTACAATCTCAGGATTATTATTTGGTAGAATCATGTGTAAAGCTACACGTGGTCAAATTAACCCAATGATTGGTGCTGCTGGTGTTTCTGCTGTACCAATGGCTGCAAGAGTTGTTCAACAAGTTGGACAAAAAGAAGATCCATCTAACTTCTTATTAATGCATGCTATGGGACCTAATGTTGCTGGTGTAATCGGTTCTGCTATTGCAGCTGGTATACTATTAACATTATTCTAAAAAAATTAACTGTTAACATTTTTGTTAACAGTTTTGTTTTAAACGGAGGTATTTATGGAATTTATTAAATTCGATGTTATTGATTCAACGAATAAATACTTAAAAGAAAATTATAATAAATTAAATCATAATACTATTGTATCTGCTCTTCACCAAACAAATGGTAGAGGAAGAGGCAATAGAGTCTGGGAAGATAATGATGATTTATTATTTAGTGTTCTTTTAAAAGATAATCTTAATAATATTTCTAATCTTAGTTTACTAATAGCTTCATCAATATATAAAACATTTAAAAAACTATATAATATTGAAAGTTCTATTAAATGGCCAAATGATATTATGTTTAATAATAAAAAGATTGTTGGTATATTACTTGAATCTGTTATATCTAGTAAAATTGAGTGTGTTATTATTGGAGTTGGTATTAATTGTAATACAATGTCTTTTAGTGATGACTTATTAGTTAAAGCTTCATCATTAAAAAAAGAACTGGGTATAGTTATTGATAAAGATGAATTATTAAAAGAAATCATGAATCAATTTGAAAAAGATTTAAATGAATTTAATAAAGGTAATCAAGAATACCTTAATATAATAAGAAATAATTTCTATTTAAGAGATAAAGAAGTGACATTTACTTATAATAATAAAATAGTTAAAGGTAAATGTTTAGATATTTCAAGCAATGGTAATATATTAATAGAAAGTGAAGGTCATATATTATCTTTAAATAGTGGAGAAGTATCTTTATCTAGTGTATATAAAAAATAAGCCATGTAAATGGCTTTTTTTGTTTTTAAAATAAAAAATATGTCTTCAAAAGAAAACATATAATTTTCTATAATGGTACACCCTCGGGGATTCGAACCCCGGACCCACTGATTAAGAGTCAGTTGCTCTGCCAGCTGAGCTAAGGGTGCATCGCTATCTTGCTTATATATTATACTACAATTAAAATAGAAATACAAGATTTTTTTGAACTTTCTTTTTAATTATATTTATTATTTGTTATTGTTTATTTTTTTATTTTTAGAATATTGAATATAAAGTGCTTTTGTAGTATAATAGTAGTATATAATAGGGTAGTTTGGGAATATTTTTTAAAACACTATTATTAATGCTAATATTAGAATAGAAGGAGATGTTTTATAATGGAAACATATGGAATTGAAAAGTTTGGAATTATTGGTCCAAAAGCTGTTTATCGTAATTTAACTCCTGCTCAATTAACAGAAGCTGCATTACGTAGAGGAGAAGGTACTTTAAGTTTAACAGGAGCTTTAGTAGTTACTACAGGTAAATATACTGGTCGTTCTCCTAAAGATAAATTTATCGTTGATACACCAGCTGTACACAACGAGATTGCATGGGGAAATGTAAATCGTCCTATTTCAAAAGAAAAATTTGATGTAATTAAAAACAAAGTTGCTGCATATTTACAAGGAAGAGAAATTTTCATTTTTGATGGATTTGCTGGTGCAGATAAAAAATATACTCAAAAGTTTAGAGTAATTAACGAACTTGCAAGTCAAAATATGTTTATTCATCAATTATTAATTCGTCCAACTGAAGAAGAATTAGCTAATTATGGTGAAGCTGATTATACTATTCTTTGTGCTCCAGGATTCAAATGTGATCCAGTAGCTGATGGTGTTAATAGTGAAGCTGCTATCATGATTGATTATGAAGAACATACAATTGTTATTTGTGGTAGTCAATATGCTGGTGAAATTAAGAAGAGTGTATTCTCAACAATGAATTATGTATTAACTAAGAAGAATGTATTACCAATGCATTGTTCTGCAAATATGGATCCTGAAACTAACGAAACTGCTATTTTCTTTGGTTTAAGTGGAACTGGTAAAACTACTTTATCAGCAGATCCTGCTAGAAAATTAATTGGTGATGATGAACATGGTTGGAGTCCTGATGGTGTATTTAACATCGAAGGTGGATGCTATGCTAAATGTATTAACCTTTCTAAAGAAAATGAACCTGATATTTACAATGCTATTAAATTTGGTTCATTAGTTGAAAATGTTGTTATGAATCCAGATAATCGTGAATTTGATTTTAATGATGGATCATTAACTGAAAATACTCGTGTTGGTTATCCAATTGAATATATTTCTAATGCTCAAATCCCTGGAGTTGGTGGAGTTCCCAAAGTAGTTATTTTCTTAACTGCTGATGCATTTGGTGTATTACCTCCAATTTCTAAATTAAGTAAGAATGCTGCTATGTATCACTTTGTTACTGGATTTACTAGTAAACTTGCTGGTACTGAACGTGGTGTTACTGAACCACAACCAACATTTAGTACATTATTTGGTGAACCATTTATGCCAATGGATCCATCTGTATATGCTAAGATGTTAGGTGAAAAACTTGAAAAATACGGAACTCAAGTTTATCTAGTTAACACTGGATGGGCTGGAGGAAGCGCTAGTCAAGGTGCTAAACGTATGAAACTTGCTTATACTAGAGCTATGGTTACTGCTGCTTTAAACGGATCATTTGAAAATGTTGAATTCAAACATCATGATGTATTTAATGTAGATTATCCAGTTTCTTGTCCAAATGTTCCAGATGAAAAATTAGATGCACGTGGAATGTGGGCTGATAAGAAAGCTTATGATGAAGCTGCAAATAAACTTGCTCAAATGTTTGTTGATAACTTTGCTAAGAAGTATCCAAACATGGATAAAGCAATTGTTAATGCTGGACCTAAACCAGTTAAATAAAAATATTAAACTCTCAATTATATATTGAGAGTTTTTTTATGCTTTTTATAAAAAAAAAATAATATGATAAAAAAATTATTATATTTGATATAATTTATTTTGTGTAAAGATTATCTTTTTTTATATGAAAAAAATTATATTGTGTTTTGTTTTTATTTTTGTAATTATGTTTGGTGTTAAAGTAAATGCTAAAATTCCAACTAATACTTTTGAACCAGTTGGAGCTAATTATCTTGATCCTGATAACTTAAGATTTGTTTCTACTGATGAAATTTATGAGGGATTAATAGAATCGATTGTTCCAATACGTGTTAAACCTAATTTTAATTATTATCTTGGTACATATTTGTATATTTATTCTATTATTTCAGATTATAAAATAATTGAATATGATGAAGGGTTAAATGTATTATACACAAATGATGGTGATTTAGATTTGGATTGTTCTTTTATTGCATTTAATACTCATGCAAATACTAGATATATTTCATTTTCTATTGAGTTTATTGATGATAATACTAGTAAACATGATATTACTGGCTTTGATAATTATTATTTAATAGAAGATCCGAAAACAACTAAACAAAAAATGATTCAAGAAAAGGTTGTTTATAAAGGTGTAAATTATGGAAATTTGACTGAACTTTCATCACAAAAAAGTATCAATAATTATTTTTCTGACCCTATTGATTTAGAAAGTATATTAAGTAATATTAAAGCATATGATTATTACGAAGGTGATATTACTGAAAAAATTGTGTTTAATAAAGATAACTTTTTAGATAATATCAATAAAGTTGGTACTTTTAGTGTTGATTGTAGTGTATGTAATAGCCTTAATGTATCAAATAATTTTACTCTTAAAATTGTTAATATTGATGATGTAAAGCCTGTCATTACAGGAAGTTGTGATATTAGCTTTTATGATAATGAAGATTATAGTTATAATCGTATATTAAGTAATTATATAGCTACTGATAATGTTGATGAAGATATTTCAGATAAGATTAAAATTTCTAGTATAGATAAAGAGTTAAAAGGAATTGGAACATATAATTTAGTTTTATCAGTTAGTGATAATTCCGAAAATACATGTGAGATGCCTGTAAGATTAAGCATACTAAAGAGTGATGTTGTTGGACCTGTATTTGAAGGTGTTTTTGAACATACTGTAAATAATATTAGTGATATTACAACTCAATACATTATTAGTAAGGTTAGATGTATTGATGCTGTAGATGGAGATGTAAGTAATTTTATTCATGTATATGATGATCAATTAACATATTCTAAAGGATATGGTACATTTAAGGTTATATTGAGATGTAAGGATAAGAGTGATAACTTTACTTATCAAACTATTACAATTAATGTTGTTAATAGTACTCCACCTGTATTTGTTTATAATAATGTTAATGTTGTTATTCCACTTTCACTTTTGAGTTCATATGATGTAATTGGAAAAGTTAGTAATTTTTATGAAGTGAATTTATCAAGTTATGAAGTTGTTACTAACACTTTAGAAAATAAAAACTCTTCAGGATCATATGAAATGAAACTAAAGAGTGATTGTGATTTTGTAAATATTAATATTAATGTTATAGATGATATATCATATATAGAAAAGATTGATATTAAGAAGCCTACATTCTTAGATAGAGTTAAAAATGTTTGTTGTAGGGTTAAAAGAAGAATTAAAGATTTCTTCAAGAGAATTTTTAATTAATTCTTTTTCCTTTTTTGTTAAAGGAACTGGATCATATCCGCCTTTAAATAAAGGATTACAACGTAATATTCTTGTTATTGATAGGAATGAAGCTTTAAAGAAATTAAATTTTTGATAACACTCTAAAGCATAAGAAGAACATGATGGTACATAGCGACAGTAAGCTTTACCATCATTTTTTCTTGCTTCTTTATAAAGTTTAATTAATTTTATCATCAATTTGTTCATAATATCACCTATTAAATTATATCATAAGTTATAGTTTTTATATATTTATTTTTTTGAATACGCTTTATCTCCAATTTGAATTATTGAAAAAACAGTGAAAAAATGGTATAATAAATAGTTAGGAAAATTGATTATGAGTATATTAAACGTAGAGAATTTAAAATTTGGATATTTAGATGATACTGTTTTTAAAAATGCATCTTTTAAAATACTAAATGGTGAACACATAGGTTTAGTTGGTATAAATGGATGTGGTAAAAGTACATTTATGAACTTAATTGCTCATAAATTACATCCTGATAATGGTACTATTGAATGGGATAAGAATATTTCATTTAGTTATTTAGACCAACATTTAAAGGTTTATGATGATTTAACTATTAAAGATTATTTATATGATGTTTATAGTGAATTATATGATAAAGAAAAAGAAATGAATGATTTATATGATTCACTTGTAAGTGTTGATGAATCTAAATATGATAAGATTATTAGTAAAGCTGAGGCTATTAATGAATATTTAGAGGAAAAAGGATTTTATATGATAAAATCTCGTATCTCTAATGTTATTAATGGGTTGGGCATTGATGATGCTTTAGATAGAAATTTAAAGGATTTAAGTAGTGGACAACGTGGTAAAATATTTTTGGGTAAAATGTTACTTGAGGAAAAAGATGTTTTATTACTTGATGAACCCACAAACTTTTTAGATGCCAGTCACGTTGAATGGTTAAGTAAATATTTGATTAATTACAAGCATGAATTTGTTGTTATATCACATGATCAAGTATTTTTAAATAATGTTTGTAATGTTATTTATGCTGTTGATAATAAAAGTCTTGTTAGATATAAAGGTAATTACGAAGATTATTTAAAGCTTAAAGATATTAGACGAAAAGAATATGAAGCTAGTTATGTTGCTCAACAAAAGTATATTAAGAAAACTGAAGATTTTATTAATAGAAACTTAGTTAGAGCTTCCACTACAAAAAGAGCTCAAAGTAGAAGAAAAGAACTTGAGAAAATTGTTAGGATTGAAAAACCTACGCATGAAGTTGAATATCATTTTGAATTTCCTTTTAGTAATAGTTTTAACGTTGATAGTGTTAAGGTTAAAGATTTAGTTATTGGATATAATAAGCCTTTGTTAAAACCTATTAATTTAGATATCCATTATGGTGATAGAATTGTTATTCTAGGTGCTAATGGTGTTGGTAAATCTACGTTTTTGAAAACTATTCTTGGTTTTATTAAACCTCTAGACGGAAGTTTTAAATATGCTAGTTATAATAAACTTTTATACTTTGAACAAGAATATCATGGTGATTTAAGTATTACTCCACTTGAATATTTTAAAGCAAAGTATCCAAGTTATGAAGATAAAAAAATAAGAAGTATTTTAGGAAAATATGGAATTACTGGAGATTTAGCTATTAAGAAGTTCAGTGAACTTAGTGGAGGGGAAATCACTAAGGTTAGATTTAGTTTGTTATGTTTAAATGATTCTAATTTGCTTGTTCTTGATGAACCAACAAATCATTTAGATAAACATGCTAAAACTGCTTTGAAAGATGCTATTTGTGAATATCCAGGTACTGTTATAATTGTTTCTCATGAGAAAGAATTTTATAAAGAATTAAATTGTAGAGAGATTGTATTTGATAAAATTATTTATAAAAAAGAGGTAAAATAAATGAATATTAGAAATGTTGCTATTATTGCCCATGTTGACCATGGTAAAACAACTTTAGTTGACCAATTATTAAAGAAAAGTGATACTTTAAGTAGTAGAGAAAATATTGAAGAAAGAGCTATGGATAGTAATGATCTTGAAAGAGAAAGAGGTATTACTATTCTTGCAAAAAATACAGCAATTAGATATAAAGATTATAAAATTAATATCTTAGATACACCAGGACATGCTGATTTCTCAGGGGAAGTAGAAAGAATCATGAAAATGGTTGATGGTGTGGTATTAGTAGTTGATGCTTATGAAGGCGTTATGCCTCAAACAAGATTTGTTTTAAAACAAGCTTTAGCTAATAATTTAAAACCTATTGTTGTTGTAAATAAGGTTGATAAAGAATCTGCAAGACCTGATGAAGTTGTTGAAGAGATTTTTGAATTGTTTATTGAATTAGGTGCTAATGATGAACAAATAGATTTTAAAGTTGCATATTGTAGTGCTGCTAATGGTACTAGTAGTTTATCTAGTGATATTTCTACTCAAGTAGATAATATGGATGCAATCTTAGATTTAATTATTAGCGAAATTCCTGCGCCAACATGTGATAGTGAAGGATCATTACAATTCCAAGGAACATTACTTGATTATAATGATTTCGTTGGTCGTATTGCTATTGGTAGAATTGCAAGAGGTAAAATGCATGTAAATGAAATGGTTTCTTGCATGAGACGTGATGGAAGTATTAAACAATTTAGAATTCAAAAATTATTTGGATTTTTAGCTTTACATAGAATTGAGATTGAAGAAGCTTATGCTGGTGACATTGTGGCTATTGCCGGTTTAAGTGATATTTACGTTGGTGAAACTGTATGTAATATTGGACAAGAAGAGGCTTTAAGTCCTATTCATGTTAGTGAACCAACTGTTCAAATGTTCTTTAGTACAAATGATAGTCCTTTTGCTGGTAAAGAAGGTAAGTTTGTTACTTCAACAAAACTTGATGAAAGACTATTTAGAGAGACTCAAAGAGATGTTAGTTTAAGAGTTGAGAAGATGGGTGGACATGACGAGTGGATTGTTTCTGGTCGTGGTGAACTTCATTTAGGTATTTTAATTGAGAATATGAGAAGAGAAGGTTATGAGTTCCAAGTAGCTAAACCAAAACCAATTTTAAAAGAAATTGATGGTGTTACTTATGAGCCATATGAATATGTTCAAGTTGATGTTCCAAATGAATATAGTGGTCCTGTTATTGAGTTATTAGGTAATCGTGGTGGAAATCTTGAAGATATGGAAAACACTGTGACTCAAACAAGAATAATTTATAATATGCCATCTAGAGGTTTAATTAGTTTATCAACAGATTTTATGACTGCAAGTCGTGGTTATGGTACTTTATCTCATACATTCCTTGATTATAGACCAATGGAAAGTGTTAATGTTGGTAATAGAAAACTTGGTGTATTAGTTGCTACAACTCAAGGGAAAACTACTGCATATGGTATTGGTCAAATTGAAGATAGAGGTGTTCTATTTGTTGAACCTAATACTGATGTATATGAAGGTGAGATTGTTGGTGAATGTAATAAAGATGATGATTTAGCTGTTAATGTTGTTAAGGCTAAACAACAAACTAACCAAAGAAGTAGTAATAAAGATATGACTGTTGTTTTAAAACGTCCTAGACAAATGGGTCTTGAGACTTGTATGGAATATATTAATGATGATGAATTAGTAGAGATTACTCCTAAATCAATTAGATTAAGAAAGAAGATTTTAAATACTGAAGATAGGAAAAAATTTGATAGTAAGAAGGTTAAATAATGTTAAAGAAATTTTTTAGTTTTTTAATTTTAGTTTTTTCTTGTTTCGTTTTAGCATCATGTGATTTTCTAAATGATGTTTTAAATGATGAAAAGATTGATGATAATAAAGATCAAGAAGTTATTGATAATCAAAATGATGATGATAATCAAGACGATGGAGAAGAACTTACTGATAAATCAGTACGAAACTTTGAGATTTATTGTGTCAATGATTTTCATGGTATGATTGATGAAACTGAAAATGGTGTTGGTCTATCTAAACTATTTAAGAAATTAAAGGAATATAAAGATAATGGCGCTTTAATTGTTTCTAGTGGTGATATGTTTCAAGGTAGTGCAGTTAGTTCAATGAGTCGTGGTAGAGTTGTAGTTGATGCTATGAATTATGTTGGATTTGATTGTATGGCTATTGGTAATCATGAATTTGATTGGGGCATTGAAACTGTTATGAATTATCAAGATAAAGATGCTTCTAATGGTGAAGCTAATTTCCCTTTCTTATGTGCAAATTGTATTGTTAAAGAGACTAATCAACTTGCTGATTGGTGCATTCCTTATACTGTTGTTGAAAAACAAGGTATAAAAATAGGAATTATTGGTGTTATTGGACAAGATGAAGAAAGCGATATTTTAAGATCATATGTTGATAGTTATGATTTTACTGATGAATTTGAAGCATTAAAGAAGTATTCTTATATTTTACGTACTAAAGAAAAATGTGATTTAGTTATTGCAAGTTGTCACTGTGATACTAGTTCAATTAATAATAGATTAGTTAGTCTTACTGGAAATTATAAAATTGATGTTATTTTAAATGGTCATACTCATCAATCATATTATGGTGAGTGTACAAGAAATGATGGTACTATTGTTCCTTATATTCAATCAGGTTGCTATGGTAAATATATTGGAAAAGTTGCTTTAACTTATGATCCAGTAAGTAAAAAAGTAACTAATTCATCTGCAACAAATCTTTATGCATTTAACACTTGTACAAGTGAAGATGAAAATATTAATAGTATATTAAATAATTATTCTGAATTTGTTAATATTAGTCGTGAAGTTTTAGGTGTATCTAATACTTATATTTATAAGGATTTATTTGGAAATTGGGCTAGTAATGCATTAATGGATTATTTTAAGGTTGATATTGGTATTTGTAATACTGGTGGTATTAGAGGTAGTGGATTTCCTATCAATGATGGACAAGAAGTTACTTATGGTGATATTTTCGAAATAATGCCTTTTGAAAATATGGTTGTGACTTTAAAACTAAAAGGTAAAGACATTAAAAATGAAATATTAAGATATTCTAATTCATATTATATTTCATCTAAATATGATTTATATTCTTTAGATAATGAAATATATTATACTATTGCAACAGTTGATTATGTATATTATAAATATGCTGTTTATTATGCTACTGGTATTGATGGTGTTAATAGTAATATATTATTTAGAGAAGTCTTAGTTGAAACATTTAAAAAGAGTTTAAATAATGGGAAGTTTTACTGTTAATGAAATTAATTGTTGTTAGTGATACTCATAGAGATAGAGAGTTTATAAAATATTTAGTAAATCAATATCCTGATGCAACAATGTATTTACATGCTGGTGATAGTGAACTTAGTAGTGAAGAGTTATTTCCATTTTTATCTGTAAAAGGTAATTGTGATTATTTTATAGAAAATAAATATAGGGAAGTTAAATTAAATGGTGTAAACATTTATATGTTTCATGGTGATCATTTTCCTTTGGATTTAGATTTTTTACATGATTTAGCTAGTAATAAGAATTGTAATGTTATTATTCATGGACATACACATATACCTTATTATAATTTTTATAAAGGTGTTCATATTATTTGTCCAGGTAGTACAACATATCCTAGAGTTACTAGAGCAACATATTGTGTTATAACATTTAATAATTATTCTGATATAAAGGTAGAATTTAAAAACTATGGATGTTAATAATAAAAATATTGATACTTATTATAATTTATTAGATAAAGCATGTATGATTTATTATAATAATCTTGGTATTGATTATTTAGAATCATTTATTAGAGTTAGTGATGAAATAATAAATGGTGTTGATTACGAGTTATTAAAACTTGATAAAAAAGAGATTAAAAAGCTTAAAGATATTTATGATGAGTTTGAAAACAGCGATTTCTTAAATGAAGAAGCACGTCTTGCTATTGAGCTTGTTATTATTAAAGGATTAAAACATAGAAATATTTATCTTGATTTTCTTACTCCAGATTCAATATCATATATATTCTGTCATATTATAAATTATATTTTAAAGTATAATAGTTTTAGTGATGAAGTTAATATTTTAGATACTGTTATGGGTACATCTAATTTATTACAAACTATTATTAATAATTGCAATGGTAATATTAATGGTATTGGTATTGAACATGATGAGTTATTAGTTCATGTTAGTAAAGCTTTTGCTAATCTACTTGGAAATAATCTTGTTATTAATTATAATGATGCTAAGAAAGAATGTAATGTAATGGCTGATATTATTATTGGTGATTTTGGAGAGACTAAAGACTGTTATGATATTATTTTAGAAAGACTTAATAATATTTATGATAAAGGTTACTTTATTTATGTTATTAACAATGATTTCTTTAATAATGTTAATGATACTTTTAAAAAGGAGTTTTTAAATGAAGCAACTTTTGTTTCGTTAATTACATTACCTACTACTTTTACTCATGAAAAACATATTGGTAAAAGTATATTAATTGGAAAAAAAGAAGTATTACATAATTACGATATGGCGATCATTCGTTTGAATGATAGTTTAGATAAAGAATCTATTAGTAATACATTAAATAAAATAGAAAATATATTTAAGAATTGAGGAGAATATTATGCGTAAAATAATGGCAGTTAATGCTGGTAGTTCATCTTTAAAATTTCAATTATTAGAGATGCCAAGTGAAAAATTAATCGTTAGTGGTCTTGTTGAAAGAATTAAGACTGATAAAGGACATTATGTATTTAAATCTAATGGTGAAGTAGTTATTGATAGAAGTTTACCTATTAGTGATCATGCACAAGCTGTTGAACTTGTTTTACAAGGATTAATTGAAAAGAAGTTTGTTAATAACTTAAATGAAATTAGTGGTGTT
>JAEEJT010000103.1 GCA_016282055.1 Bacilli bacterium | reverse complement strand
ATAAATTATTTATAAAATCTTCTTCTTTATTTTTTATAACAATAGTGAATTCATCTCCACCATATCTATAAGAATTAATGTCACGAGAATAGGAAATATCCTTTAACATTTCACCAAATATCTCAATTAATGTATCACCAAATATATGTCCATATGCATCATTAATATATTTAAAATTATTTATATCAATAAAAACAATATGTAAATTATCAAATTTTCTATCAGATAATTCTTTCTTTAAATCATCTAATAAAGACTTTTTATTATCAAGTTTTGTTAAATTATCTTTCATTATGCTATTCTTTAGAATAAATACATAATCATATAATATAAGTCCAGTCATTCCAACAGGGAACAAATTGAAATTTATCACAGATAAATCAAGTATTGTAATAAGAATCAAACAAACAATAGTAAATATTAGTGGATGATATACATTCTTAGATAATAATTTCTTTTTATAAAATATTTCTTTAATCAATGTATAAATAAAATAACTATAAATACACAACATTTCATAAACAAGCCATAACTTATCTAATATACCATAAGCTATTTTATCATCTTTATAAGAAACAAATAAGTTTTTATAATCAAATAAAATATAAAATATAAAAGTTAGTGTACATAATCCAATAAATACATATTTTATAATACTTGATAATTTACTTCTTATCTTTAAAACATATAAACCATAGTTAAACCAACAAAATATACATGATACAGCACAAATGACATATACAATATATATAACATTTAAAAGACTATCATTAACAATAATTTGTCTTTCCATAATAGTAAGTAACAAATCACCAATCACAAAAATAATTGATGATAAAACTGACCATCTAAATGTTTTATTTAAATAAATACTATCATTACTTAATGTTTCAATGAATATGAAACATAGTATAAATATGCAAATAACGTATTGTTGAAAGTAAAAAGCCATTAGAATTACCGCCTTTATAACAATATCGTTAATTATACAATAAAAAAACAATACTTGTCAACAACAAATTATAAATACTTGTCTAACTCTTCTTCAACGTAAGAGTATTTTTTAATCTTAGGTTTCTTAATTATACTACCTCTATAGAATACAAAACTAGGATTTCTTAAGTATTCTAGATTAACTAAAGGGTTATTATCAGCGACTAAAAAGTCTGCTTGTTTTCCAACCTCAACTGTACCAGTTATATTATCAATACCTAAAATTTCAGCGTTAACTTGAGTTGCTGTATGTAATGCAAAACTATTAGAAATGTTACAATATTTCTTAAAATAACATAATTCACGCCACATATCATAATGAGTCACAAATGGACAAGCAGTATCTGTACCAAGACCAACTTTAATTCCATTTTCTAGACATTTATTAGCACAATCAATAATACCATTTAATACTACGTTTCCATTATATTGTGTTAATTCATTAGCATTAGAAAATTCCATTGGAAATAATGCTAAAGGAACAGCTGGAGAAATAGTACAAACATGACAACTACCATTTTTCTTAAATAAATCAATAACTTCATCAGTACACAAAGCACCATGCTCTATAGTATCAACTCCACCTTCTAAAGCAACCTTAACTCCTTCAGTAGATTCAACGTGACTACTAACTTTATATCCAAGTTCATGACTTCTATCACAACAAGCTTTAACATATTCTAAAGGCATTCTTAGAATGCCAGGTTCACCTTTTACTTTAGCATCTAACACTCCACCCGTAATCATAAGTTTGATTAAATCAGGATTAGTTTTACTAATAACATCAACGTAATGGATAGCTTCTTCCTTACTATTTGCAATATAAGCTAAAATTCCTGCCATATGACCATTAGGAACAGATATAGCCATATTACTAACAAACATACGAGGTAACTTAGAATTATTCTTTTTAGCCTTATCTCGAATGGTACTATCAATATCACGAAGTCCTCCAACAGTTCTAATGGTTGTAACACCACTTAAAAGTTCAATACGTGCATACTTTTTACACATTAAATATAAAATCTTTTTAGTGATTGGATTAGACATTAATCTATCAACAGATTCTTTATTTTGTTTCTTTGTATCTTTAGGCATACCAGAACCAGGTAAATGCACATGTAAATTAATTAATCCAGGCATTAAATATTTACCATTAAGATTATATTCTTTTACTTTATTAATACTAATAAAATCATTAATATCTTTTATAATACCATCTTCAACTAAAATATCTTTTTTAACAGGCTCCATATCAACTAAACCATTCAAAACAAAAGCATTTTTTATAATATACTTCATAATATCACCTCTTTTCTTATTATATCATATAAATAAAAAAAGAGGATAAAATCCTCTTAAAATTCATATAAAATAGTACAAGGCCCATCATTTAGAAAATCAAGTTGCATGTGAGCTCCAAATATACCCTCTTCTACTTTAACATCATAACTTCTTAATTCATTGTTAAACTCTTGATACAATACTTTGGCTTCCACAGGATTTAAAGCATCAGTAAATGATGGTCTATTACCTTCATTAGTATTAGCATATAAAGTAAACTGAGAAATAGATAAAATAGATCCATTAACTTTCTTTAAATCAAAGTTCATTTTATCATTTTCATCTTCGAATATTCTTAAATTAACAATCTTTTTACAACATTTCTTAATCTTATCAAGATTATCACCATTTGTAAAACCAACTAATAATAAATATCCTTTATTTATTTCTCCAGTTATCTTTCCATCAACGAAACATTTAGCATAATTAACTTTTTGTAATACAACTTTCATTATTTTATAATCCTTGATACTTTATAAACATCACTAATCTTTTTAAGATTAACTTTAACAAGATTAATTGTATCAATACTATTAACAGTAATCTTCATCTTAGTAACTAGTTCACCATTTCTATCCTTACTTGATGACATAGAACTAATATTAACATTATTAATACCATTTACTATATTAATCATCTCAGCAACAATATTTCTTCTATCAAAAGAATAAATATATAATATAGAGTTATAAGTTTTTGTCTTAGCAGCATCATCCCAATATACATCAATAAATCTTTCTTCTTGACTATTTTTGATATTATGACATTCAGCTCTATGAACAACAATTCCATTACCTTTACTAACGTAACCTGTAATTTCATCACCATATACAGGGCAACAACAATTAGCAAGTTTAACTTGAGCCTTAGGCAAACCTTCAACATAAATAACACTATCATTATTATGATGATGTATTATATCTTTCTTATCCTCATAATGTTTAATAATAGTGTCTTCAGTAACCTTTTCGTTTTTACATAATAATTTATTAATAGCTGCCTTACTAGACATTGTACCTTTACCAATTTCATAATAGAAATCTTCAATACTAAATATATTAGATTTACTAAAATTATCTTTGATAAGTTTATCATCTAGTTTAAGTACTTCATTTTCAAGTTTTAATTCTCTTTCAAAATCATCTTTACCAGCTAAAACTAATTCATCACGCATTCTCTTATTTAAAACATTACCAATTTTATTCTTAGCATGACTTGTTTTAACAATCTTTAACCAAGATTCACTAGGACCATTAAAGTTTTTATTAGTCTTAATTTCAACGATATCACCAGTTTTTAATCTATAAGTCAAGTTAACAATTCTACCATTAACAATAGCACCAACCGTATGATTACCAACCTCTGTATGAACTCGATAAGCAAAATCTAAAGGAGTTGATCCATTAGGAAAATCTAATACATCACCTTTAGGAGTAAATACATATACACTAGCACTAAATATATCTTCTTTAATGTTATTTAACGGATCTTCATCATTATCATCACTTTCAACGTAACCTAATAAATCATGATACCATTTTAATTTAGTAGAAAGTTCTTCTTGTTCTTTTGCAGGAGTATAACTACTATTAGATTCTTTATAGTTATAATGTGCAGCGATACCATATTCGGCTACAGCATCCATATCAAAAGTTCTAATTTGAATTTCAAATATCTTTCCACCAATACCTAATACAGTAGTATGTAATGATTGATAAAGGTTTGGTTTGGGAGTTGCAATATAATCTTTAAATCTACCAGGAAGAGGATTATAATGAGCGTGAATTAAACCCATTGCCATGTAACAATCAGCAATAGTTGGAACAATAACTCTTAAAGCCATGAAATCATATATTTGTTCCATAGTCAAACCTTTATTAGTCATCTTCTTATTAATACTAAAGATATTCTTTATTCTACCTTTAATTTCAAAAGTCTTAATATTACTATCACTTAAAATCTGAGATATTTGAGATTTCATATTCTCAATATCTTCGTTTCTGGCATCCTTTTGATCATATAAAACTTTAGTAATTCTTTCATACTCTTGAGGATTAATATACTTAAAAGCAGTATCCTCTAGTTCAGCTTTAATTCTATACATACCTAGACGATGAGCAAGAGGAGCATACAAATCTAAAGTTTCTTGGCTAATTCTAACTTGTTTTTCTTCAGATTGATACATAAGAGTTCTCATATTATGTACTCTATCCAAAAGTTTTACTAAAACAACACGAATATCTTTTGCCATAGCAAGTAATATTTTTTGATGAGTCTTAGCTAAAGCTCTCTCTTTAGTCATATACTTTAACTTACTAATCTTAGTAACACCATCAACGATACTATAAATATCTTCACCAAACTCATTAATAATATCTTCTTTAGTCGCTTCTGTATCCTCTAATACATCATGAAGTAATCCGGCACATACTGTTTGTGGACTAGCTTCATACTGAGAAATCATATAAGCAACTTCTAAAGGATGTTGAATGTATGGATCTCCAGATTTTCTAAATTGTCCTTCATGATATTTCTTAGCAAATTCATAAGCTTTTTCAATAATCTCTATATTCTTATCTTTATGAAGATAAGTTTTACATTGAGTTATCAAATCATTAATTGTAACTTTTTTATCTGTTTCCATAAATTCACCTCCTTATATTATATAAGATTAATTATTCACCTTCGTATTCTAAAAGTGATTTAACTTTAATATCTTTAAATAATTCTCTACCTTTTAAATCTACTAATTCAATAACAAAAGCACAACCTACTACTTCTCCACCTAGTTGTTCAATTAAATCTTTAGCAGCTTTAACTGTTCCACCAGTAGCTAGTAAGTCATCAACAATTAACACTTTTTGGCCTTTTTTAATAGAATCCTTATGCATACATAAAACATTTTTACCATATTCCAAATCATAACTGATACTAACAGTCTCTCTTGGTAATTTACCAGGTTTACGAATTGGAACAAATCCAATCTTTAAATCCTTAGCAATAGGACATCCAAAAATAAAACCTCTTGATTCTGGTCCACAAATAACATCAGCACCAACTTCTAAAGCAAATTTCTTTAATTCATTGCATGCATAATCAAATGCTTCACCATTTTCAAGTAAAGGAGTAATATCTCTAAACATAATTCCTTTTACTGGAAAGTCTTTAATTGTTGCAATATAATCTTTTAAATTCATAATAATAAAATCCTCACTTTCGTGCATATTTATTATAGCATAATTATAGTCAAAATTGAATATTTATTATTTACTTTTTCAATATTTCTAGTATAATTATAAAAGAAGGAAGTGATAATATGGAACCACTTGCATCAATACTAAGACCAACATCATTAGATAGTGTTGTAGGTCAAAAACATTTAGTTGGTCCAGATGGACCAATAAAACTAATGGTTAATAATAAAAGAATTTGTTCAATGATTCTTTTTGGAAACCCAGGTATTGGTAAAACAACAATAGCAAAAGCAATTGTTAACGAACTAAATAAAAAATATGAAACATTTAACGCTTCTTCTGACAATAAGGAAAAGTTAAAATCAATCATAAATAATAATAATGAAATCATAATAATAGATGAAATACATCGAATGAAAAAAGATATTCAAGATTATCTTTTACCATACGTTGAAAATGGTACAGTAACAATGATTGGTTTAACAACAATAAATCCTTATAGAGCAGTGAATCCTGCTATAAGATCAAGATCAACAGTATATAAACTTTATCCATTAACAAATGATGATTTATTAGAACTTTTAAATAAATGCATAGAGTACATTAAAAATGATAATAATAACTTCTCATTTGATAATGAAGCCAAAAAATACATTGTAAATTGTTGCAATGGTGAAGCAAGATCACTAATCAATATGATTGAAACAATTTATTTTGTTGTTGGTAATAATGGAGTTACTCTATCAAAAGCAAAACAAATAATCCAAAAACCAGTTGTTGATTTTGATAAAAATGGAGACGGATATTATGACACATTAAGTGGATTACATAAATCAATACGTGGAAGTGATGTTAATGCATCTTTACATTATCTTTCTAAATTATGTTATACAGAAGATTTACTTCCGCTTATTAGAAGATTATATTGTATTGCTTATGAAGATATTTCACTAGCTAATCCTTCAATTGGCCCTAAAGTTTATGCTGCATGCCAATGTGCACTAGAACTTGGAATGCCTGAAGCAAGATTACCACTAGCAAGTATTGTTGTTGACATGGCACTTTCTCCAAAATCAAATTCAACTTACTTAGCATTTGAAAAAGCAACTGAAGATATTAATAATGGTAAAAGTGGAAATCTTCCAAAACACTTGAAAAATGTATATAGTTATGATGAAAACAATCCTGGCTATAAATATCCTCACGATTATCCTGGTGGATGGGTAAAACAACAATACCTACCAGACAAAATAAAAGATGCTATTTATTATATACCAAAAGAAACAAGTACATATGAAAAAGCATTAAAAGAAAGATATGAAGCAATTATTAAAGCATCAAGACAAAAATAGAGCCTTACTTAATAAGTAAGGCTCTTATTTTATTATTTAACAAATACTGTATTTAAGCAAGAAGATAAATAAACTTCTTCTGTTGCATTTGTTGTTTTATTAGTAATTGTAACTTTATAAGTAATAACACTTGTATTATTATTTTGTACTAAACGACCATTAGCTGTATTAAAGAATACTCTACTACCATATCCTTCAGTATTTAAAACATTATTATTAGTATCAGTTACAACTTCCATTGTAAATGTATAATCATTAAACTTAGTTAACAATTCATATTCAGCTTCAACTAATTTGATAAATTCCCACCATAATTCTAAATCATTTTCAAGTAATGGTTGAGGACAATCTTTTGCAGAGAAGAAATGATGTCCAACAACTCTTGTAATATCTAGATTATTATCTTGCATTAATTTAGCAACTAATTGAGCTGTCTTTTGATATGTGAACCATAAGTCACCTTCTGGGTTACAAGCAGTTTCAATACCAATACTATTTAGATTTCCACCATGGTTACAAATTCTACCTTCAGCAACTTGAGTATAGCACCACCAAACAGTACCCATTTCATATTCGCCATCGACAACTCTATATGATAATCCCATATCATTAATCCATTTAGCATCAGTTACATAACCATAGCCTTTTTCAGTCTCATTTGGAACTTTTACAGTTGTCTTCTTACCATTAATAGTAAAGAATGCATCACTTGAAATTCCCCATTCAACCCAAGTAGGATCATTTGCATCATATGCTACACCAGTCTTTGTCCAACCAAATGTAACACCAGTTCCATCGCCAGCATGATATGCAACAAGAGAATCATCAAGAACATGATATACACCATCAGATCCAGTTACATAATGAATTGATGTTGTAGCACCAGTAAAGTAACCAGCATTAGTACTAGCCCAAGATCCAGCTGACATATTTCCTGTATAATGAACAGTAATAAATTCAGTACTAGACTTAACTCCACCATGGTTATTAGAATTGTTAGATTGAGCTTCTTCATAATATCTATCAATACTTAGTGGATTATTGTATAAAATTTTACTTAAACTACCAATAATATCAACTGAGTAAGCAGGTTTACCACTACCAATGCCTAAATCATATTTAGTTAAAATATTACTATTATGAGCATTTAAAACAAATTTAACAACATCACTAGCTGTATCACTTACAACAGTAACACCAAATTCAATAAATTTAGTTTCATCAGTTGCACAAGTTGCTTTAATCTTAACGAAACCAGCTTTAACACCAGTAACAATTCCACCACTTACAGTAGCAATTGTTTCATCATTTGTTGTCCAAACTACACCAGTCTTTGTAGTATCTTTCTTAACATACTCAGCATTTAATTGGATTTGATTACCAACTGTTACATAAGAATTTGTTTCATAAGAAACCTCAAAATGATCTGGAGCATATACAACAATTGTCATTGAATCTTCACAAGCACTTAATGAATTAGAAATTACTTTAATTGTTACTGTTCCACATTCAACTGCAGTTACAAGGCCTTTATCATTAACTGTAGCTATATTATTATCGCTAGAAACAAATCTAACAGTATTAATTGTTGCATCAGTTGGATTTACTGTCCATGTAAGTTGTAAAGTATCAAACTTTTGTAATTCAGTAACTTTATTATTAATAGTAACACTAGTTACTTCTTTTCCTTCACTAAATTTAGCATAGAAAGTTTTTGCTTCACCAGTTCTTGTAGCTTTAGTTACAGGATCACCTGTGAATTCAGGATTAGTGTACCAACCAGAGAAAGTATAACTACCTTTATAAAGTACTGGTAATTCATAATCATCATATAATCCAGTAATTGTTGATTTTTCAGTTTGACTCAATTTATCTAAATATCCTTGAGCATTAGCAACAATTTTGAAATCAACTGAAGTATAACCACTATTTGGTCTCAAAACTGTTCCTTTTAAAAATGCTCTAAATGCATAAGAAAGACCATATTTATCATCACCAGAATCAGTAATTTGTTTACCTTCAACAAGTTTTGTTAATCCTAATACATTACAGTTATTAGCAGATAAATCTCTCTTAGATAAAACTAAAAGGTATTCTGCTAACCATTGCCATTTACTACGTACTGTAGTTCCATCTTCAAATGTCTTATCATAGAATAAATGCCAATCAGCATCATCAAAATTTGCTTCAGAAATATCTTGAATTGATGCATAACGCTTATTCATTAATGTTTTATAATCATGGAAGAAATCATCAAGTACTGCTTGATGAGTAGCGTATTTAGTATTTCCACCATTATATACTAATGAAATAGTATATAATTCAGATGTTAATACAAATCTAGCATATAATACATAATCAGTTGTAGCATCTGCAGGAATCTTATCTAATGCTGTTCCTGTAAAGTTTTCGTCAGTATACCATCCAAGGAATTTATGGTTTTCTTTAGAAGCAACTGGTAAAACAACTTCTGTTCCTTCATAATATGAAGTAACATTATTATCAACTGTTCCTTCATTTAAGTTTAATGTT
>JAEEJT010000102.1 GCA_016282055.1 Bacilli bacterium | reverse complement strand
CCATCTTATTAAATAAATAATTATTAATAGTATTAGAATTATAATATCTCATAGTTTCAAACAAATTATTCTTATAATTTGTAATACTAGTTAAATCATTACTATTTAATTTATTCTTTTCAATAGCATATAAATAATCAAAAGCATTAACGCTAGAATTTTCTAATAATTCTTTTGTTGCATCAACACCATACATATTTAAATATTCATCTGGATCCATTCCTTCAGGTAAAACTAAGCAATTAACATTAATGCCATATTTATAAAATAAAGCAATAGCTCGTTTTGTTGCAACAATTCCAGGTTCATCACCATCGTAACATAAAACAATATTTTTAGTTAATTTAGAAATTATCTTAATTTGTTCTTCTGTTAATGCTGTACCCATAGTAGCAATAGTATTATTAACACCAGCCTTATAAGCAGCAATAACATCCATGAATCCTTCAAATATAATAACTTTATCTTTTAACTTAATATCATTAAAAGCTTCAGTATAATTATATAAAATATTACTTTTCTTAAAAATAATACTTTCTTTACTATTCATATATTTACTGTTAGAAACAGTATCATATATTCTTCCACTAAACCCAACAATATTACCTTTTAAATCTTTAATAGGAAATATAATTCTTGAACGAAAATAATCATTATACTTACCATTATTCTTATTTATAAGACTAAGTTCTATTAAATCAAGATCAATATACTTTCCACTTTCAATAAAACTCTTAGTAACAATATTCCCATCATGATTTGAAAGACCAATTCTAAATCTTTTAATAACATCACTATTAATATTACGTTTAGTTAAATAATCTAAAGCATTTACTCCTTCTTTAGTATTATTTAAATAAAACTCATATGCACTACAAACATCATCCATAATACTATAATACTTATTATATTTTAATTCTTTAGGATTAGTTTTAACATTAATATCAATATTAGACTTTAAAGCGACTTTCTTTAAAGCTTCAATAAAAGAAATATTTTCGATTTTTTGCACAAATTGAATAACATTACCAGCAGTATTACAACTAAAACATTTAAAAACTTTCTTTGTTGGACTAACGGAAAGAGATGGATTTGAATCATTATGAAATGGACACAAACCCTTATAATCATTTCCATGTTGCTTAAGAGGTACATATTCACTAATAATTTGAACTATGTCACTATTATTAATAACTTTTTCAACGTCATCATTCAAATTATTCATATTTACCTCCTATCAAAAAAATTATTTAACTATCTTATTTATATATTCAACAAGATCACTAATCTTAACACGTTCTTGTTTCATTGTGTCTCTATCACGAACAGTAACACAATTATCTTCTAAGCTATCAAAATCATAAGTTACACAAAGTGGAGTACCACATGCATCTTGTCTACGATATCTCTTACCAATTTGACCACTAGTATCATAATCACAACTAAACTCTTTAGATAGCATACTAAATACTTCAAGTGCTTTATCACCAAGTTTATTAACAAGTGGTAAAACAGCAACTTTCTTAGGAGCTAGACGTGGAGATAAGTGTAGAACTTCTCTTGTTTCACCATTTTCTAAAGTTTCTTCTTCGTAAGCATCAGTTAAAATAGCAAGTAATAATCTACCAACACCTAAACTTGGTTCAATAACATAAGGAATATACTTAGTATTAGTTTCACTATCAAAATACTCAAGTGATTCTTTAGAATGATTTTGATGAGTTGTTAAATCATAATCAGTTCTATCAGCAATACCCCATAATTCTCCCCAACCAAAGAAGAATTTATATTCAATATCAGTAGTAGCTTTAGAATAGAAACATAACTCTTCAGGAGAATGATCTCTAAATCTAACTCTATCTTTACTTAAACCAACGTAATCAAGAAAATCTAAGCAATACTTTTTCCAATAATTAAACCATTCTAAATCAGTTCCTGGTTTACAGAAAAACTCTAATTCCATTTGTTCAAATTCTCTAGTTCTAAAAATAAAGTTACCTGGAGTAATTTCATTTCTAAAACTCTTACCAATTTGACCAATACCAAATGGGATTTTCTTTCTACTTGTTCTTTGAACATTTTTAAAGTTTACAAAAATACCTTGAGCAGTTTCAGGTCTTAAGTAAACAACATTTTTATCATCTTCAATTACGCCTTGATTAGTTTTAAACATCAAGTTAAACTTTCTAATATCAGTAAAATCATGACTACCACAACTTGGACAAGCAATATTATGTTCTTTAATGAAGTTCATAATTTCTTCATTACTCATACCATCACCAGTAATTTCACCATTTGTATAGTCTTCGATTAATTTATCAGCTCTAAATCTCATTCCACACTTTTTACAATCAGTTAAAGGATCACTAAATCCTCCAACATGACCACTAGCAACCCAAACTTTAGAATTCATTAAGATTGCACTATCCATACCAACATTATATGGTGATTCGGTAATAAACTTCTTCCACCATGTTTGTTTAATATTATTTAATAATTCAACACCTAATGGTCCGTAGTCCCAAGCATTTGCAAGGCCTCCATATATTTCACTTCCTTGATATACGAATCCTTGACTCTTTAAAAAAGCTACGAATTTTTCCATTGACATTTCCATATTTACTCTCCTTTTTTGTGAAGATTATATTCTCTTCCTAACTATATAATATTAACATATGGCTGTCAAATTGTCAAGACAGAAAAAGCCATAAAAAAATTATTTTTAAAATTATGATAAATAAAGATAAAAATAAGGGATTAAAAATCCCTTATAATTTTATATTTAAATATTTATTATAATAATCTTTTATAATATTATTAATGAAATCATAACACTCACTAGGAATATCTTTAAATAATTCAGGAGTAATTTTATCTAAATGAATAAGGTATAAAACTTTTAAAATACTAAGGTAATCACTACTATAATCACCATCTTTATAACATTTAGAACAAACAAATCCTCCACTTTCAACAGAAAACAAATTACTTGGTTTATCACCACAATTACTACATTCATTAATAACAGGACCAATACCTAATAAATATAACAATTTTAACTTAAATATCAATAAATAGAATTTATTATATGTTGTATTTAAATTATTTAAAGTAAAATCAAGTAATTCATAAAAATAATTATACATCGAAATATGTTCAATTGATTTATATGATAAATCAAGAATCAAGCTAACCTCATATAAAATCTCATAATTACTTTTAATGTTTAGATACAAATCAACACTTTTACCAACAGTTAAAATATCAAAACTCTTTTTATTAGATTTTATATACTCAAAGTTAATCTTACTTAACTCTTGCGTATAACTAAAATTCTTACTTTTATAATTAAATGAAGATTTGGCAATTAAAGTTAATAATCCATTACTTGTTACAAGATAAATAATCTTATCATATTCTTTATACTTATTAACTTTAATAATAATACCTTCATTTTTTATCATCTTTAAAAGTCCTTATCTTGATAATAACCTAACTTTTTTAATTCTCTATTTTTATTACGCCAATCTTCTTCAACACGAACAAACAACTCTAAATAAATCTTCTTCCCAAGAATTAAACATAAATCTTTTCTAGCATCAATTCCAATTTGTTTAATCATTTGTCCATTTTTACCAATAATAATTTTCTTTTGACTAGATCTTTCACAAACAATTGTTGCATTAATATTAAGTAAATTAGGATTAGCCTTATCTATTTCTTTATTTTCAATAACAACAGCAACACTATGTGGTACTTCTTCTTTTGTTAAATATAAAACTTTTTCACGAATAATTTCAGAAATTAGAAAAGACTCACTATGATTAGTAATTTGATCCTTTTCAAAAAACATTGGTCCTTCTTCAAGATTAGAACTAATATTTTTAAGTAATAAATCAATGTTATTACCATTTAAAGCACTAATATAAAATACTTCCTTAAAATCATATTCTTTAGTAAACTTTAAAACATTCTCTAAAAGCTTTTCTTTATTTTTAACAAGATCAACTTTATTAACAACTAAAAAAGTCTTAGGATTAACTCTTTTAAGTTCATTAATAATAAAACTATCACCACTACCAAACTCCATATTACCATCAATTAAATATAAAACAAGATCAACATCAGCTAAACTAGATAAACTCTCACTATTCATGAATTCACCAAGCTTATGTATAGGTTTATGTATACCAGGAGTATCAACGAATATAATTTGTTCATTATCAGTTGTATAAACTCCTTCTATTAAATCTCTTGTTGTTTGAGGTTTTGGACTTATAATAGAAACTTTAGTTTTTAATATATTATTTAATAAGGTAGATTTTCCTACATTAGGTCTACCAATTAATGCTACAAATCCACTTTTAAAACTACTCATCTAAATTATCCCCACTAAAAGAATAAGGTAATAAATCACTTACTTTATACTCTTTAAAATCTTTATTTAAATTAGTTAAATAAACAGTAACATCACCATTTAAAAGTTCACACATAACTTGTCTACAAGCTCCACATGGACTAATAGGATCTTTAGTTTGACCTAAAATCATAAAAGCAACAATATCATCTTTATGATATCCATTACTATAAACATTAAATAAACATGTTCTTTCAGCACAATTTGATAATCCATATGATGAATTTTCAATGTTACATCCATGAAAAACTTTACCATTTTTAAGTAAACAACTAGCCCCAACTTTAAACTTAGAGTATGGAGCATAAGCAAGTTTATAACCTTTTAATGCTTCATTATATAATAAATCAAATTCTTTTTTATCCATTTTATCTCCTATATCCAAGTTTATCTAGTATTTCTTCTTGTTTACTAAACATTACTCTTTCATCATCTTTATTCATATGATCATATCCATGTAAATGTAATATTCCATGACATAATAAAAATGCAAATTCTCTTTCGTTACTATGACCATATTCTAAAGCTTGCATATAAACTTTATCAATACAAATAAAAATATCTCCACCATAATTATCTTCTTCTTCAAAATCATCACGATATGCCTCAAAACTAATAACATCAGTAGGATAATCAAGATGTCTATATTCTTTATTTATACGATGTATTTCATCTATATCAACAAGAATTAAACTAATTTCTTTATTACTGTCATAACTTTCTAAATCAGAAATTATTTTCTTATAATCAAAACTAATCTCTTTATTATAATTATTGTATAAATTAATAACCATATAAATTACCTATTTTCATATCTTTCAATAATTTTAAATACTAATGGGTGTCTCATAACATCATCCTTTTGAAAATTAATAATCTTTAATCCTTCAATATTTTTAAGAATTGTTGTTGCATTAATAAGACCAGATAAAGTATTATGAGGCAAATCAATCTGAGTAACATCCCCTGTAATAATCATCTTAGAATTAAAACCAAGACGAGTTAAAAACATCTTCATTTGAGAAACAGTAGCATTTTGAGCTTCATCTAATATAATACAACTATTATCTAAAGTTCTACCTCTCATATAAGCGAGAGGAGCAACCTCAATAATACCCTTTTCAATATATTTAGTAACTTGTTCTTTTCCTAATGCTTCATACAAAGTATCATAAATAGGAATAAGATAAGGATCAATCTTTTCTTTTAAATCACCAGGTAAAAATCCCAGTTTTTCACCAGCCTCAACTACTGGTCTAACTAAAACAATCTTTTTTGCACTACCAGATTTTAATAGTTTACAAGCAAACATAACACCAAGATATGTCTTACCAGTACCAGCAGGACCTAATGCAAATACTATATCATTATCGTATAATTCTTTAATGTATAATTTTTGATTTAAAGTCTTAGGATATATTTTTTTACCCTCAATCGTATAATATAAAACCTCTTTATTCATAAATAATGATAAAACACTATCATAATTATTCTCATCAATATTATTAATTAATGTATATTTATCACTCAATGATAATGATATATTATTATCATATAATAATATAAAAGCTTTAATAACAGATTGTAATTTAATCTTTAATAATTCAAATTCATTATCATCTAAATTATCAGGATTAATAGATAAAACATTATTAAAAAATATTAAAGATATTTTAAAATTATCACCAATGATTTTAATAAAAGAATCAAACTCAATGTAAAAATCATTGTTATAATCATTATTTAAAACAAATATCTCTTTTAAATTAGCCATATTATACCCTCATATATATTTATATTATATCATAAAATATAAACAAACAAAATAAAAAATTGGGTACTACCCAATTTTTATTAATAATTAGAACGATTATAACGATTCTTTTTCATCGCTCTTTTTTTCATCTTACGAATATCACTTGGTTTTAAATAAACTTCTCTTTTACGAACTTCTTGAAGGACTCCGCTTCTAGTTACATCACGTTTAAAACGCTTTAAAGTATCTTCGATAGATTCATTTTCTCTAACTATAGTTTTTGGCATTTTCATCCCTCCCTTCAGTTTGTAAATATCTAGTTTTCTTCAAAACTATATATATTATACTCTTATTTTATACAAAAATCAAGATATTTTTATTATTTTTTGATAATTTCATCAGGTTTTAAACTATTTACTTTAGCAAGCATAGCTTCAGCTTCACTTAAATAATTATTAGCAACCTTCATAAAATCAATCTTTAAACTCTTACTTAAGCCATTTAATTCTTTATACATAGCAACATTATACCATTGTAAATCTTGATATAAACGCCATAAGTAGAATCTTAATAAATACTCATTATTAAAATCTTTAAAATAATACTTTAATAAAGTTAAACCATTTTCCATCTTCATATTACTAAAACAAGCAATATCATAAATAGGATCATTATTACCAACAAACTCATAGTCAACAATAATAATATTTTCACCAGTCATAATAAAATTTGATGGCTGACTATCATTATGACATAACACTTGTTTAATAGACTCAAGATATTCTTTATATTTTAAAAATTCATTTTTAATATCAAAATATCTTTTAGGAAATTTAAAATTCTTTAAATAACTTTGATATATTTCAAGTCTATTAAATGCAGCATAATCATTATCACTTTTTAGATTTGAATCATGAATCTTATGTAATAATTCACTAACTTTCTTATAAGGTATTTCACCATTACTAGTTACAATATTAGAAAGTACTACACCATTAACATATTTACTAACTTTAACACCAGTTTTATTATTAACATATAAAACATCATTACCAACGTTTAATTTATTAAATAAATTACTGTTAAGATTTTCATTATATCTATTAACAAATAATTCACTATTTTCTCCTGGTAAACGTAAAGTATACATATTATTTTCACTATCACTAATAACATATGTATAATTACTCATACCGCCAATTAGTCTAAAATCAAGTTTAAACTTCTTATTTTTAAATATATGATTAATTTCATATAAAGCTTCTTCTTCCTTCTTAAGTTCTTTTAATTTCTTAATCATACTAATAGTAGCTTTATATCTATGACTAACACTATTCTTTTCTTTTGCAGTAGAAAGACCAAATGATTGATTTAATTCATCAGAATAGAACACACTATCATAACCAAATCCATTAAAGCCAATGCATTCATGTAAAATATATCCAGATGTTTCACCATAGAATGTATATACTTCAGATTCAGTTAATAAAGTAATAACACATTTAAAGCATGCTGTTCTATTAACAACACCTTTCATTTCTTTTAATAACTTTTCTCTATTCTTTTGACTATCACATTCATCTCCAGCATAACGATTAGAATAAACACCAGGTTGACCACCTAAAGCATCAACAAATAATCCACTATCATCAGCTAAAATATAAAAATCTTTAATACCTTTTTTAAGTAAAATATTTTTATATCCTAATGCTTTTTTATATGAATTAGCTTCAAGTGAATTTCCATCTTCAATAACACTTTCAGTAATATTGAAATCTTTTAATCCATAAACATCAATATCATAGTTACTAGCTTTTATAATTTGCTTTAATTCACTAACTTTATCATTATTCAATGTTGCAAGTATTAATGTATTTACCATAATTATCTTATTTTATACTCTCTTTCAATTTTTCACTTAAATTCTTACCACAAGAAAAGGTAAGTCGATAATATTTCTTAGTTTTTAATGTTGATCCATCGATTGGACTAAACATAACACTTGGTGTTATTAATTTTTTTTGAAAAGTACCTAAATTAGTAATAGATACTTTCTCATTATTTAAAATATCTTCTTCTAATAATGACAAATAAGAAGTTATAATTTCTTCAATTTCAACTTTCTTATATCCCGTTATATCATGAATTTTATTTAAATAATCTTCTTTTTTCATAACGTTACCTCGTGTATTAATTATAGCATAATTTAACTTAAAAATTAATATACATTTTAATAATTTTATAATAAATAAAAACTCCAGACAAAATATGTCTAGAGTGTATTTTATTCAAACAATTTCATAATTGTTTCATATCTTTCTTGATCAATAGTTTCATCTTCTACTTTTGTATGAATTGCATTACTAATTTGAGTCTTAGTAGCCTCATCAGTATCCTTTAATAATCCATTATTCTTTTCAGCAATCATATAAACAATATCAGATTTAACTAAAGCATTAGCCAAGTTATCAACATCTTCTGTTGTAAATGATTTGTTCTCATCATCAATAATAGCAAAAGCATCTCTTAAAGCAATAAATGTATCTGCTTCATTTTCAAAGTTAATTGCATCAAAATCAATATTAATTTGTGTATCCTTTAATGCACTTTCTAAAGCATCACATAATATTT
>JAEEJT010000101.1 GCA_016282055.1 Bacilli bacterium | reverse complement strand
GTATTACACAATTGAATTGTAAATATTTACATATATAAATAAATATTTATGGTTTAGATTAGTTTAAACCAAAGTTATTGAAATAAATATATATTTATTTATATATGTATTTATTTTTAATACAATCTGTGGTATAATAATTATATATATAGTACTTTATATGTAATTTTTATAGTTTTAGTTAAATAAATATTTATTTAATTATAAACATAAATATTTATGTATGGTTGTATGTATATATGTAAATAAATAACATTTTTAAGGATCAAAAATCGTCATTTTAACCCCCATTTAAAGGGTAAATTTTGCTGTTTTTGGCCAATTTTTAGGCAATCCCAAAATTTGACTTGTATTCAATTTTGAGGTGGGGGATTAATAACTTTTCGGATTTTTTGCGTTAATTGATTTGAGGGGAAAATTTAAGCACTTTTAAAGGTGTTTGTAAAAAATTTCAAAATCAATTTTTAAAATATCCTATAGTCTTAAAAAACATGGATTTTTGATGCTCCCCGGTTTTTTAGTTCAAAAAAGCCTTAAAAAACGTAAATATTTACATACATATGTATAAAAATATATAAAGTTATATTTAAGTATGTATATATTTATAAAAATATATATTGTTTTATTTAAATACATAAATAAGGAGGTTTAAAATGAATACACCATTCAAAAAGAGAGAGAGTCCGCTATCATTTAATACTACTGTAACTCAACAACAAGAACCAACACCAACAGTAGTACATCAAAAGACTCACAAGATTTCTAACGACAATGATAAGGTAAAATATACTGCTGTCATGGATAAAAACGTTAGAGTCCGCATTAAAATCGCTGCAGCGAGTAAAAACATTCAAATTTCTCAATTTATTGAGGAAGCTGTGTTGGAAAAATTAGAAAGAGAGGGATTCTAATGGCTATAATTTCAACTTTTTGTAAAAAAGGTGGCGTTGGAAAGAGTACTTTTATTGGTTTTCTAGCACATTACCTAGCAACACAAGGAAAAAAGGTACTTATTATAAGCACAGATGACCAAAATAGTATATTTAAAATCTTTGGTATTGAAGATGATGGTAGTGATAATTACCTTGAATTCCTTTTAGCTGGCAAAGCAGACCTAGGGGACATCTTAATTGACGCTAGAGAAAACCTTTATTTAATAAAATCTCTAAATACAGACAATATGTCACTTAAATTAACTCTTGAAAGATCACAAGAAAAGGTAATTCAAAAGATGTTAAGAGATTATAGTAGTTTCTTTGATTATATTTTCGTTGATTTCCCACCTTCTAGTAATAGATTGACTGAGGTTTTACTTGATTTAAGTGATGCAATTCTTATTGTTGTTGGTCTAGATAGTCTTGGACTTGATGGATTCTTTAATACTATTCAATATTTCGTCGATAAAGACATTGATTTAAACAATATTAAATACATTTTACCGAACGGATATAGCGTAAATCGTCGTGCTCCAAAAGTTTCTTTAGAAAAACTAAACAATCAAGCTAAAGATTTTACTCCAAATGCTAAAATTTTACCTGCATTAAACGAAAAATCAATAGTTAAGAACTTACAAGATAAAGGAATTAGCCCTTTTGATGACGTTGAATTAGAAAGATATGATGCAAAAGAACGAGATATGTTAAGAGAAACTCTTAAAAATCTATTCTCTAACATCAATATATAAAAAAAGAGGATTTAATATCCTCTTTTTTTAAATATTCAATAAATCTATGCTCTAACTGGTAAAATTAATTGTAATAAATTCTTATCTTTTTCGCTAGTTATTGTAAATGGTTTTACTTCGCCAGTAAAATTAATACTAATAACATCATCATCGAAGGTTCTTAAGGCCTCAATAAAGTATTTTGAACTAAATCCTATCTGGAAAGTTGATTGATTATCCATCTTAATTGGATTAATCTCCTCTCTAGCAGCTCCTGCTTCATTAGTTAAAGAAGAAAATTCAACAACATTTCCTTCAGCAATTGATAATTTAATAACTTTTGATGCTTCATTTGTGACAAATATAGATACACGTTCAATCAAATCAATCAAAGCTTGCTTGTTAAAAGTTAAAATATTCATATAATTCTTTGGAATTAAAGAGTCAACATTAGGGAATACACCCTCTATTAATCTAGATTGATACAATAAATTACCAATTTCAAACATTATCTTTGAAGATGAACAATAAATTTGGATATTTTCGTTAGTTTCACCAAGTATTTTGTATAAATCATCAAGATTCTTTCCAGGTATAACCATATTTACTGCAGGAAAGTCATGATCAAACTCTAATTTCTTTCTGGCCAATCTAAATCCATCAGATGAGATAACTTCAAGCGTATTTCCTTTTGTTTTAAAGGAAACACCAGTTAAAATAACTCTTGATTCATTAGTTGAAATAGCAAATGATGTCTTTGTAATAATTTGTTTTAAATTAATTGTATCTAAAGCAAAATTAATAGTAGATTTTTCAAAAGAAATCATTGGAAAACTTTCTAATTGTAAACAATTCAATGTAAAAACACTTTTCCCACCTAGAATTCTTATAGTATTATCTTCAAAACTAATAAAATCAACATACTCAGAGTCTATTTTCTTTATAATTTCAAGTAAAAACTTACCTTGTAGTAAAAAACTACCCTCTTCTACAACTTTAAAATCTTTAGTAATAGTAGCTTGAATAGAAATTTCATTATTACTAGCTGTTAGAATTAACTTATCTTTATAGACATTAAATAATATACCTGTTAAACCAGGCATTTGTATTTTATTTGATAATGCTTTACCAACATTATTAAGATCATCTGTTAAAGCATCTTTTTTAATTGTGAAATTCATATAATCTCCTTTTTAATTTTTATATTTAAATATTAATATTATTATTAGGCACTGTGGATAAGTGGATAACTTATTCTTCTAGCAATTTTTTATACAAATTATTATAATCAGTCTTAGAAAGATTATCTTTTTTAAGTAAAATTGTTATTTTATCAATGCCATGAGAAACAGTAGCATGATCTCTGTTACCTAAACTATCACCAATTGTCTGTAATGGAATGTTAAGATTAACTTTTAAGATATACATTAACATTTGTCTTGCAAAAACAATCTGTTGTTTTCTAGATGTTGAAAGAATATCGTTAGTACTAACTTTATAATAATCACATACTACATCTATAGCTTTAGTTATAATTTCTTTAGTTGAATCAATTTTATTTGCTTTAGATGGTAAAAGTTGCTCTAGAGCGATGTATAAATTATCTTTTGTAAAAGGACAATTCATACAAATACAATAATTCACGTAAGTTCTTAAAGCACCCTCTAAATCTCTAATATTCGATGGAAAATAATTTGCTAAAATATCTAAGACATCATTAGGAACATCATTTGGATCCTCTATTAATATAGAAAGCTTCTTTTTAAGGATATTAATTAACAAATTATGATCAGGTTGGTTAATACTAACCGAAATACCCCATGTAAATCTTGATTTAAGTCTAGCCATAACATTTTTTAAACTATTTGCTGGTCTATCAGATGTAAGAATGATTTGTTTGTTTTTATTAACTAATTCTTCAAAAATTTTAAAAAATTCTTCTTGTGTAGCTTGTTTTCCTTCTAAGAATTGAATATCATCAACTAATAAAAGATCAGCAGAGTTATATTTTTCATAAAAACTCATTATTTTATCACGACTATTTTTAGAAGTTGCTAAAAAGTAATCTTCAGCAAATTTTTGACTACTTGTATAAACAACATTAGTGTTAATATTGTTATCTAGCATGAAATTTCCAATCGAAGTCATTAAATGTGTCTTACCAACACCAACATCTCCAAATATATATAATGGATTGCACACCATAACGGGATTTTCAGCAACTTTCATAGAAGTTAAAAAAGCAAATCTATTACTTTCTCCAACAACGAAATTATCAAATCGATATATTGAAGAAAGGTTTCTACCAACATTTTTTGCATCAGGTTGCACGAATTTTGAACCGTTATTAATCTTTACTTCTTTTTCAATATCTTTTTTAGTTATAAATTTAAATCCTATTGGAGAATTTGTTAAATTATCTGTAAATTCTTTAATTTTTTTGGAATAGTATTGGTTTATTCTGAATTTTATTAATTCATTAGGTACTGAAACATAAACATAATTGTTTTCGAATTTATAAACCTCTTTTGCATTTGAAAAAATCTCATTAAATGAAGCTTCACCGCTTTCATCTTTTAGTTTTTCTAAAACTTTATTCCAAATTTCTTGATAATTAGTCATTAATGGTTCACCACCTATTCTAATATATATAATATCATAAAATCGACAATAAATAAAGTATTAAAAGCAAAAAGTAAATCATGAGTTATCAACATATAAACATGTTGATAAAATACTCAAAATTATAGGTATATATAAATATAGAAAGATGTACTAGTAATAAATGTGTTATTTTAAAAAAATCATTGCAAAAATGCTAAATTGTGATAAAATATTAATAATAAAGGAGAAAATAAGATGGGACAAGCAAAAAAAGAAAAAATCAGCTTAAAAAGTATTATTTTGTTTCCTGAGAACATTAAATATAGTTTAATTTTTTTAATTGTTTTTTTGGTTATTATTTTTGGTACTGGTGTATCAGCAATTAACTATTCTGTTAGCAGCAAACGATATAATTACTATTGTGAGATAGATGAAAATTTATATTATGATTATTTAGCTCCATATTTAAGAGTTGTTAATTCTTATAATTATAATGAAGATGATGACAAAATTCAAAAGAAAACAACTGTTTATGTACATTATGGAACAACTAGTTCATCTAAAAAATTTGTTAATTTATTTGGAAATTATATTATTGAGGACACTAAAGGTAATAATTATTATCATGGCGATACTTCTGCTTCAAAAAATGAAACTTATAGTTCAACTTTTAACGTTTGTAGTAATAAGATATTTGAAGGTGAAGTTAAAGCTGTTTATGGTAAAGTAAGATATGATCAAACAACTGATGGACTAAACAATCAAGTAATGATGTTTTCGGAAAAAATGTTAACTCTTAGTAAAAATGAATTAAAGATGGAAGATAGAGATGACTTCACTATGACTGTTCAAGATGGTGAGTTTGATCCTAAAAAACTATTTGGAACTCATTTGATTGATGAAACCAAAAAACAAGATAATCAAATTGGACCTAAATTAGTTATTTTGAGTAATTGTCCATATAAGTTTCATATAGATTACCAATTATTTGGTGTTACTGCAAAAGGTAAAGCATATAGTTTAGTAGGTTATTATAACTTATGTAAAAGATATGATAGTTCATATGGAAATAATTATTCAATAGTTGCAGAATTAAACAAAGATAGCAAGAATGGTATAACTTTTGAGTACTATATTGCTAAATGTAGAGTTGTTACTGAAGAATTTGGTGAAAAAATACTATATTGTAAGCAATCATTATAGTAAAATTGGCTGAAAAATAAAAAATACTTGACTTAGTATTTAAATTACGATATAATATATAAGCATGGTTTTATAGGAGGTACTTCAAATGAAAGCAATAGGTACATATCAACCAAATAAACGTAAACATAGTGTTACACATGGTTTTCGTGCTCGTATGGCTACAGCAAATGGAAGAAAAGTTTTAGCTCGTAGACGTGCAAAAGGAAGAAAACAATTAACTGCATAAACAAAGTATACTTAGACCACTCTTGTCAACTTTAAAATTGATTGAGTGGTCTTGTTTTTTGTTTATTGAACTATTATGAATCACAAATACACATTAAAAAAGAACCATGAGATTAGTAAATTAGTTTCTTTACACAAAAGTGTAGGAAACAAAAGTTATATCGTGTACTATGCTGAAGCAGATGATTTAAAAATTGCAATTTCTGTTTCAAAAAAATTAGGAAAAGCATTTTTTAGAAATAGACAGAAAAGAATTTTAAAAGAGATAATAAGAAATAATTTAATTGAATTTAAAAATTTACATTGTTTAATTGTTATTAAACAAAATAGTGTAAATTTAGAATATAGTCAAAAGCAAGACGAATTATTGCGTTTGATAAAAAAAATAAGGAGAAATTGATGAAAAAAGAAATAAGAAAATATTTAATGGCTTTTCTATTGGTATTAGTGTTGTCATTATTTACAGGTTGTGCTGCTAGTACATTTACTGGAAATGGTGCTGAAGGTGAAATATCTGGTTTATTTCCTATTGCTAGTGGAAAAGGGTTGTTTGGAAAAGGTGGTTTTTGGGATTGGCTTGTATACCCAATGGCTTATTTGATGAAATTAATTGGTATTATTTTTGGTAATAATTATGCTGTTATGATTTTGTTCGCAACTATCATTGTAAGATCGCTTGCATGGCCTATTTATGGTAAGACAAATGATATGAGTTTGAAAATGAGTTTAATGCAACCAGAACTTAATAAAATTAATGATAAATATGCTGGAAAAACTGATGATGAAAGCAAAAGAAGAATGCAAATGGAACAATTACAACTATATAAGAAATATAATATGAATTTCTTTGGTTGTTTAATGCCGTTTTTACAAATGCCTATTTTCTTAGCTTTCTATGAAACTTTAAGAAGAATTCCATATTCTTCTACTTCATTCTTAGCTAGTGTTAATAATACTTTAAGTAATAAAAAAGGAACATTTACTTTTGACCCATCTAAATTAATAATTGATGCCGATAATTTAAAAACAAAAGTATTAGGTGTTGATTTATTAGAGGGTATGGGAAATACATGGAATTCACAAAAGATTGGTTTAATTATTATTGCTATTTTAGTGTGTGTAACACAAATTGGTATCCAATTATTTACTCAATTTAGACAAAATAAAGTTAAGAAAGATCAATATAAAGATGTTCCTGAATATCGTAGACCTACTGAAACAGATCAACAAAAACAACAACAAACTATGATGAAGGTTATGATTTATGCTATGCCAGTTATGATGTTAGTATTTGTTTTAAGAAGTCCTGCTGCTTTAGGATGGTATTGGTTAGTTGGTAATATTTATACTGCATTACAAACATTTATTAGTTCAAAACTTAGTGAAAAGAAATTAATCAAACTTAAAGAAAAAATAGAAAAAGGAAAAAGTTTTATTTAAGAGGAATTTATTATGAAAAAAGTATATGAAGTTAAGTCTATAGATGAAGCAAAAAAACTAGCTATTAGTGATTTTAATTTACCAGAATCTGATATTACTTTCGAAGTTATTAAAGAAAACAAAGGTTTTTTAGGAATTGGTTCTAAAATTGAAGTTGAAGCATCATGTGTTGTTGATGGAATTGATGAAGGAAAGAAATATCTTCAAATGTTATTAGACTATAATGAAGTTGAAGGATTTATCGAAAAGAAAGTTAGAGATAATTCTGTTGAATATAATGTTGATGCTGGCGATTTTAATGGTTATTTAATTGGTAAAAACGCAAGAAATTTGATTGCTTTACAATTATTAGTTTCTACTATTGTAAACAAATACTATAGTGAAGATGAGAAAAAAGCTGTAAATGTTGATGTTGGCGGATATAAAAAATCAAGAGAAAGAAGTCTTGAGCATATGGCGGTTGATTGGGGAAAACAAGTTGCTCGTACTAAAAATCCAATGACTATTACTGATTTAAATGCTTATGAAAGAAAAATTATTCATAATAAACTTTCATCATGGAAAGATATTCAAACTCATTCTGAAGGAGAAGGTTCTTCTAGAGTTTTAATAATCGAACCAAAGAAATAAACGAATAAACGTATTTATATACGTTTATTTTTTTTAGGAAATAATATCTTAATAATTACAATTTGAAACAATAAGATAAATATGATATAATAGTTTCGGTGATATTATGAAATCAAGGATATATTTTAAACTCTTTAAATATATTATAAAAGCATTTAATATTATAATATTATCTTTATTAACTATTTTGGTTCTTTTTTTGGCCAATGGTTATATGGAAATGAATGCTGTGAATGTTAAATTTAACGAATTTAAAAATAGAGCAACACTTGTTGATACTATAAAAATCAATGGTCAAACAGTTAGATTGCATATTGTGCATAAAGAATACGATTTTGAATCGACTGAAAATTTCATTTTTGATCCATATGATATTACAAAAAAATATTATTTAGGTTCTATTGGTGATATTGTTGTTACTAATAGAAATCCTATGCGAAATCATGAAAGTGCCATTGTTAGAGATGTTGCTGGATACTTTAGTAATAGTTTTTTTGTAGGACATGGAACATGTAATTTAGATTATGATGGTAAAAGAATGATAGAGAGTGTTTTTAGTGATGATTATGATGGTGTTGTTGAAAGTGTTAATGATTGGATTAATTCTGAAGTAAGACACTCTAATGATGCTCAGATGTTTGTTGGTTTAAGAGCAAAAAGATTAAACAAAGAAAAAGCTAATGAATTAGTTAGTGAGTTAAAAAAATGTATTGGTTGCGCGTATAATCCTATTTTCTTGATAAGGGCTAAAGATAAGTATTATTGTACTGATTTAATTTCTAGATGTTATGAAAGAATTGGTATTAATATTAACTATGATGGTTTCTTTCCTACAGGATATGATTTTATTTTAAGTGATGAATTATACTTAATATTTATTTGTGAAAGAATTGATGATTACTTTAATATATATTATTTAGGAGGTGAATAATATGGATACCATTGTTGCTATTTCTACTGCTATTGGATCTGGAGCTATATCTATTATTCGTTTGAGTGGACAAGATGCGTTTGATATTGTAAATAAATCATTTAGAGGAAAAGATTTAAGTTCATTACCTACTAATACTATTGTTTATGGTAAATTATATGATAAAGATGAATATGTTGATGAAGTACTAGTAAGCGTGTTTAAAGAACACCATTCATATACAAGCGAAAATGTTGTTGAAATTAATTGTCATGGTTCTATGTTTGTTGCTAATAAAATTTTAGAAATGATGATTGATAATGGTGCAAGAATGGCTGAACCTGGTGAGTTTACTAAACGTGCTTTTCTTAATGGGAGAATTGATTTGACTAGAGCTGAAGCTGTTATGGATGTTATTAATTCACAAACAGAAGGCAGTCTAAAATGTGCTAATGTTGCTATGCGTGGTGATGTTTATAATTTGATTAAAAACTTTAGAGAAAAGTTGATTAAATGTATAGCAAAAATCGAAGTAAATATTGATTATCCTGAGTATGAAGATGAGTTTGTTGTAACTAATGAATATTTAAAACCTATTCTTCTTGAATTAAAAGATGAATTAGCTTCTATTCTTGATAAATCAAAAATGTCTACTATTATTAAAAATGGTATTAATACTGCAATAATTGGTAGTCCAAATGTTGGAAAATCTAGTCTTTTAAATGCTCTACTTGGTGAAGAAAAAGCCATTGTTACTAATATTGCGGGAACAACAAGAGATACTATTGAGGGTAAAGTAAATATTGGAGGAATTATTTTAAATTTAATTGATACAGCTGGTGTTAGAGAGACTGTTGATGAAGTTGAAAGAATTGGTGTATTAAAAACTAATAAAGTTTTAAATGAAGCCGAACTAATTATTTTAATACTAGATAATAATAGATTATTAAATGATGTTGATAAAGAATTACTAGAAAAGACAAAGAATAAAAATAGAATTATTTTAATGAATAAAATAGATCTTGAAAAGAAAAACGATTATAAAGGTGATGTCTTAGAAGTTTCTTTGTTGGACGAAAATTTCATACCTATCATCGAAAATAAGATTAAAGATGTATGTAATATTTCAAATATTAACAGTATTGATGCAACATATATTGGTAATGCAAGACAATTAAGTTATATTAAAAAAGCATTAAAAAGTATAGATGATGCTTTAAGTGGAATTAATGCTGGATATCCAGTTGATTTAATTAATATTGATATAACTAACTCTTGGAAGGATTTAGGTGAATTAATTGGTGAAGGTAATCCTGAAGAGTTAATTAACAATTTATTTACTAATTTTTGTTTAGGAAAATAGTGGATTCTTAGGAATCCATTCTTTTTTATTTGTGACTATTAATTTGTGATGTGCTACATAAATTATTTTTTTATTGCTAAAAAAGATTTTTTTTGATAAAATAATAAAGGTGAATTGTATGAAAAGAAAAATTATCATTATATCGTGGATAATTTATTTTCTTCTTCTTGCTGTTGATTTAATCTATGGTTTAATCAATTCTAATAGAGGAACTTTTATCACGTTTGCTTTATATTTGTTTTTATTTTTACCATTATTCTATTTTATGGTTAAAAATAATCATGGATTGAGTATTCTGATAATTATTTTATTTTGTTTATATGATTTTGTTTATACATTTATAAATCTTATATTTTGCATAAAGGATTTTGATATAAACAAATTAATTGAAGTTATTTATGTTCTTTGTTCTCTAATGTTTATTAGTTTATTAATTGTTAAAAGTTTTAAAATACTTAGAAATAAAGAATATACTTCATCAAAATTTTTGGTTATATTATTTGGTATAAAAATAATACTATATAATGTGTTATTCTTTATAGATGGAACATTTGAATTTACAACAATATTAGATTTGTTTAAAAGTGTTCTTTTATATATTCCAATTGGAGTTTATTTAAATTGGTTTGATAGTAAAGAAATAGAAATATTTAAAGGGTAGAAAGAAGAAAGTTATGAAAAGAAGAAAACTTATTACATTAATTTTTAGTATTCTTATTACTATAGGAATAACAATTTTATTCTGTGCTTATGATTTCAATGTTTGGTACAATCCTAACGAAGATGGTAAAAATTGTGAGCAATTACAATCTGATTATAAAGCGTATTTATTATCTAATGCTATTGATTATGCTTCATTAACTGAAACTGAAAAAACTGAAGCAAGAATTGATTTATACAGAAAAATGTATAATGAATATTATGCAGTAGATCCTGTATATAAAAAGGATGTTGTTGTTAATAACACAAGATTATTTACTATTGTTATATATCAAAACTTGATTACTCAACTTAAATCTGCAACTGAAATTATTAGAGATAATTATAGATACGAAGTATTTGTATATAACGTTGATTATGTTGCTTTAAAGAATTTATATGGTAATATGGCACTTCCAACCACTAGTCAAGTAGAGAATAGTGATGATCCAGTATTAATGCTTAACTTCTATCAAGATGATACTTTTAAAGAATCTGAAGCTTTAATTGTTAATGATACTTATAAAACAACTGTTTTACCTAATGAGGATCAAATTTGTGGATACAATTTAGCAAGAGTAAAGAATTTTAATATTTATGATTATAATTCTACTCCACAATTAAATAAAGATAATACTATTTATCATTGTGGTTCAATGATTTTCTATTCATATTCTGCATCTAATATTTATGGTGGGGATTTATCTAAGTTTGAAGAAATTTATGTTAAAGTAGATTGCGTTATTGGCTGTAAAGATAATAGTAATACTAACTATTATGTTTATAAAGATAGTTTATTAGAGGATAAAGTTGAAGGAATGACATTTGACACTTCTACTATTGATCATTCTTCTCCTCTTTATGAAAAAGGATTTAATTCTATTGATACTACAAGAAAGACATTTAATTTAATTAAGATTAAAGGTGTTAAAACATATGATCAATGGGTTGTTTCTAAATATGTTTGGTGGCAAACATTAATTTGTTTTGTCTTTACTGCTGCAGTTATGACAGGATTCTATTTTGCATTTTCTGGAACATTAGATAATGTTGGAAAAAATAAAATTAAAAAAGATAAAAAGAAATGAGATTAAAACATAGATAGTTCTATGATTAAAGATAAATATTAATAATATAAAGGAGAAATATTATGTCAAAACAATATGTTTATCATTTTGATGAAGCCTATGGTAAAGGTAAAGAATTACTAGGTGGAAAAGGTGCTGGTCTTGCTGAAATGACTCACATTGGAGTTCCAATTCCTCAAGGATTTACAATTTCTACTGAGGCTTGTACTCTTTATTATGATTCTAATAAAACATTACCTGAATCATTAAAAGAAGAAATTTTCAAAGCTGTTAAAGTTGTTGAAAAGAAAACAGGAAAAAATTTTGGAGGAGATAAGAATCCATTATTAGTATCAGTTCGTAGTGGTGCTAGAGTTTCTATGCCTGGTATGATGGATACAATTTTAAACTTAGGTTTAAATGATAAGACTGTTGCTGTTTTAGCAAAAGAAACTAATAATGAAAGATTTGCATTTGATAGTTATAGACGTTTCATTTTAATGTTCACTAATATAGCTAAAGGTCATCCAAGAACTGAAATGGATAAAATGCTTGATGATTTAAAAACTTCTAAAGGCTATAAATTAGATACTGAAGTTACTAGTGAAGAATTAAAAGAATTAGTTAAAAAATATAAAGAATATTATAAGAATACTTTTGGCGAAGAATTCCCAACTGATCCTTATGTTCAATTAATTGAAGCTGTTACAGCCGTATTTAGATCATGGGATAACCCTCGCGCTAATGTTTATCGTATGATGAATAATATCCCTTATTCATGGGGAACTGCTGTTAACGTTCAATCAATGGCATTTGGTAATAAAGGTGAAACTTCTGGTACTGGTGTTGCGTTCTCTCGTGATCCTGGAACTGGTGAAAAGGTTGTTAGTGCTGAATATTTACCTAACGCACAAGGTGAAGACGTTGTTGCTGGTATTCGTACACCATTAAAGATTAGCGAATTAGAAAAACGTATGCCTGAAGTTTACAAACAATTCATGGATACTATTAAAAAGATGGAAGCTCATTATAGAGATATGCAAGATATGGAATTTACTGTTGAAGATGGTAAATTATATTTCTTACAAACTCGTAATGGTAAGAGAACTCCTGCTGCTGCACTTAAGATTGCTTGCGATTTAGTTGATGAAGGTTTAATTGATGAACAAGAAGCTGTATTAAGAATTGATGCAATGTCATTTGACAAATTATTATTACCAGCATTTGATAAAGATGATTTAGCAAAAGCTACTCCAATCGCAACTGGTTTAGCTGCTGGTCCTGGTGCTGGAACTGGTAAACTTGCATTTACTGCCGAAGAAGCAGAAAGTCGTCATGCTAATGGCGAAAAAGTTGTTCTAGTACGTGCCGAAACTTCTCCTGAAGATATCGTAGGTATGGTTGCTGCTGAAGCTGTTCTTACAATGCGTGGTGGTATGACAAGTCATGCAGCCGTTGTTGCTCGTGGTATGGGTAAATGCTGTGTATGTGGTTGCTCAGAAGCTCTAATTGATGAAGATAAGAGAACTGTAACAATTAATGGTAAAGTTTATACTGATAAAGATGTATTCTCACTTGATGGTTCAACTGGTAAAGTATATTTAGGTGCAATTAAAACTGTTATGCCTGATTTAACAGCTGGATACTTTGGACGTTTAATGAAGTGGGTTGATGAAAATAGAACTCTTAAAGTACGTACTAATGCTGATACACCAAGAGATGCTAAACAAGCACGTGAATTTGGTGCCCAAGGAATTGGTCTATGTCGTACTGAACATATGTTCTTTGATAAAGATCGTATCTTCTCTATGAGAAAGATGATTTTAGCTGATACAAAAGAACAAAGAGAAGCCGCTCTTGCTGAACTAGAACCAATGCAACAAAAAGATTTTGAAGATTTATATGAAATCATGGATGGATTAAATGTAAATGTACGTTTACTTGACC